>CADBPA010000128.1 GCA_902796505.1 uncultured Ruminococcus sp. | reverse complement strand
TGCTGCCGGAGCTTTACGAAGCGAGCGACGACGCCTCGCTGCACGTCGGAAAAATGCAATACGAAGCGGTGATCCTCCCTGCGATGGAGACGATCCGCCAAACGACGCTCGGCATCCTGAAAGACTTCCGCGCGCGCGGCGGCAAAGTCGTGATCGCCGGAGACGCTCCTTCTCTTGTGGACGCCGCCCCCTCGCCGGAAGCCGCGGCGTTTGCCGGGATCTGCGATGCCTGCGAGTACACCGCCGTCTCAATTTGCCGCGCGCTCGAAGACCGGCGCGACGTGGAGATCCGCTACGCCTCCGGCGAGCGCGCCGGCGAGCGCACCACCTCCTTCATCTATCAGATGCGCGAGGACACCGATTGCGACTGGCTCTTCCTTGCGCGAGTTGACAAGAAGGTCACGCGCGATTATCGCCCGGACGAAACCGAAGGCGAGCCGCTTTTCATTACGCTCAAAGGCAGAAAACACGTTGAGATCTATGATACCGTGACCGGAAAGATCTTCCCCGCCGAATACGAATGGATCGGAAAGAACACCCGCGTTTTCCGCACGCTCTACGCGTCAGACAGCCTTCTTCTCCGCATCAGCGGGGAAAAACCGGCGAGGAAAACAAAAGCCGCCGAAAAAGCGGGCAAGCCCGTCCGTACCCTCGACGTGAAGGAAGGCGTCCGCTATGAGCTTTCCGAGCCGAACGTGATGGTACTGGATCTTGCGGAATGGAGCGAGGACGGCGCGATCTATCAGCCGAAAGAGGAGATTCTGCGCATCGACCGCGCGCTTCGCCTCCGCAAAGGATACCCGATGGCGGACGGACGGGACGTTCAGCCCTGGCGGATCGCCGGATCGACGGAACAAGAATCGGTCTTTCTCCGCTTCCGCTTCCAAAGCGAGCTCGCGGTCCCCGTATCGCTTGCGGCAGAGGGAGCCGTACAGATCCTGCTCAATGGAGAGCAAGTTCCGGTCGTGACCGAAGGCTGGTACGTGGATCGGCATATCCTCCGCTTCCGTCTGCCCGATCTGAAAAAAGGAATGAACGAGCTGATTCTCAAAGTGCCGTTCGGCAAACGCACGAGCCTTGAAAACGTGTTTTTGCTCGGAAACTTCGGCGTTCGTGTGCGGGGATCCGAAGCGGATATCGTCAAAAAACCCAAAACCGTCTCATTCGGCGACGCAGCGGCGCAGGGGCTTCCCTTTTACGGCGCGGCGCTGACCTATGAGATCCCGTTCTCGCTTGAGAAAAAGAGCGATCTCGTCGTCGCAGCGCCCTACTACAGAGGCGCGCTGATCGAAGTAAAGCTCGACGGAGAGCCGGCCGGCAAGATCGTTTACGCTCCGTACAGACTCCCGATCGGCGGCGTTCACCGCGGAAAACATAAGCTTTCGCTGACGGTCTACCTCTCGCGCGTCAATTCCTTCAGCGGTCTGCATACCTGCGCCGACATCAGCTATATCGGACCGAATTTCTGGTATGAACAGGGCGACCGCTGGGCTTATGAATATCAGCTCAAAAAGACCGGTATCCTGAAATCCCCGACGATCGAAATTTATCAAAAACCATAAAACATTGACAAAATTCGCGGCAGATAAATCTGCCGCGAATGTCTGAGTTTCCATAGGCGAGGATTCATAAAATGAAAAAAGAGATTCTTGTGCACCCGGATGAGCTGACGGAAAAGAGCATCCGCCGCGCAAAGGCGCTCGGAATTTCCGCCATCGGCATTCACCCGGCGGGCGGAGATCTGGCGGACGAAACGCTTTCCGACCTGCTGGCGCTTGCAAAGACCGACGAATTTCGACGTAAGATCGACTATGCGAGATCCGAAGGCCTTACCGTCGAATACGAGTTTCACGCGATGAAATCGCTTCTTCCCCGTTCGCTTTTTCCGACGCATCCGGAATTTTTCCGCATGAATGAGGACGGCGTCCGCACGCCGGACAACAACTGCTGCCCTTCGTCCGCGGGGGCGCTGGAACGGATCGGAGAGAACGCGCGGCGCATCGCAAAGCAGCTCTACGGCTCCTCGCACCGTTACTATTTCTGGCCGGACGATCTGCGCGGACGCGACTGCAAATGCCCGCTCTGCCGCGCGCTTTCCTCTTCCGATCAACAGCTTCTGATGGCGAACGCGATCCTATCGGCGCTCCGAAAAGACGATCCTGCGGCCTCTGTCTGCTACATTGCCTACCACGATTCGATCCTGCCGCCGACCTCCGTTCGCCCGGCAGACGGCGTATTTCTCGAATTTGCCCCGATGGACCGCTACCGGTATGACAAGGAGACGGGATGGTCGGTCGATCCGGTGGAAACGGTGCTTGCGCAGCTCGACGCTCTCTGCAAAGTTTTTCCGAAAGGCAGCGCGAAGATCCTCGAATATTGGCTGGATAATTCGATGTACTCCCGCTGGAAAAAGCCTCCGAAGAAATTCTTGCCGGACAATGCGCAGATCCTTCGGGATCTCTCGGTATACGAAAGCGCCGGCTACACCGACGTCGCCTCCTTTGCCTGCTATCTGGGCGAGGACTACGAAGCCCTCTACGGCGAGCCGGACCTTTCGGCGTTCGCCGGCGAAAACTGATTCCGCATAAAAAGAGACTGTCCTTTTGCTCTCGGCATAGGACAGCCTCTTTTTTGTTTTGTATCGTTTGTCTTGCTTCGCGAAAGAAGCGGTTATTCTACCGGGAACTTGGCAGGTCCACTCTTCAGATACCTGCGGAAAATTGCAAATTTGGTGCCGGAGGATACCTCGCCGGGATAAACCTCCTCTTTGGCCGCTTGTTCCAGCGCGGCAAATTCCTCGAAATCGCGCATCATCCGCGCGATCTGCTCTTCGTCGAGACGATCGTAATAAACGTCAAGAGCGAGAAGCGCTTCCAGCGTTTCGCGAACGTTGAAAAGCCTGCCTCCCCGAAGCAAAAATTCGCTCGGAGCCGTTCCCGTCGTTCCCGCCTGCTCCGCCGCTGTCTTAAGTTCCCGGTAAAACCGGACGAGATCGTACGAGCGGAAGGTTTTCAGATTGTCTTCGTAAAGCCCGATCAAAGCGAGCGCGGAATCCTCTTTTGCTTCCAGATCGTTCAGTTCCGGAGCGATCTTCTTCGCCATTTCATATTTTCTTTCGGTATACATGGCGGAAAGCGAAGAATCGACCGAAAAATCGAACACTCTTTTTTCCTGTATTTTTTCAACAGCGGAACCTGCAATCGAGACGGTCTCCTCGTTTGCTTTCGGCGCATCGTCTTTCGCGCATCCCGAAAGGATCGGAAAAATCAGGGCGGCGAGAATCAAAAAAGAGAAAGCAATTTTTTTCATCTTGATCTCCTCCTTGCGATGGATAAATTCATTTTATCATATTCCGTCTCTTTTGTCAAGGAATTTTCCATTTTTTACAGATCGCCCGGCTCGCGGATCGCCATCCTCCTGCAGAAAGGGGTGGGAGGACGCTTCGGGTTTTATCGATTCTCCGCCTCCGAAAGATATCTTCCCATCAGAACGCCCATGACCGACGCCATCATCAGACCGCGCGTCCATCCGGAGGAATCGCCGAGACAATGCAGACCGCGGATGTTGGTATTGAAGCGTTCGTCCATCTTGACGCGGTTGGAATAGAATTTCAATTCGGGGGAATACAGAAGCGTTTCGTAAGCGGCAAAGCCGGGAACGACGATATCGACCGCCTGAATGAAGTTGATGATATTCGTCATCGCGCGATAGGGCATCGCGGCGGTGATGTCTCCCGCGACGGCGTCCGGAAGCGTGGGGCGGACGTTCGACTGCGCGAGCTCCTTCGGCCAGGTGCGCTTGCCGTCAAGAATATCGCCGAAGCGCTGAACAAGGATATGCCCTGCTCCGAGCATATTGGTCAGTTCTCCGACCTTCTGCGCATATTCGATCGGCTGATTGAACGGGGTGCTGAAGTTGTGCGAGCAAAGGATGGCGACGTTCGTATTCTCGGATTTCTGCTGTTTATACGCGTGTCCGTTGACGACTGCGAGGTCGTTGTCATAATTCTCCTGGCTGACAAAACCGCCGGGATTCTGGCAGAAGGTGCGCACCTTATTCTTGAACGGCCGGGGATAACCGACCAGCTTCGATTCGTAAAGTACTTTGTTGACGGTCTCCATGACCTCATTGCGCACTTCCACGCGCACGCCGATATCGACCGTACCCGGCTCATGCGCGATATTGTGCTCGGAGCAGATGCTTTCGAGCCAATCGGCTCCGCGGCGCCCGGTGGCGACGACGGTGGTATCGCCGAGGATCTCGCGGCAGACGCCGTTTTCGGTCACAAGAACGCCGAGGCAGGCGCCGTCTTTCAGGATCAGGTTATTGCATTCCACGCCGAAGCGGATCTCCACGCCGTGATCCATAAGATAATGCTCGATCGCAAGATAGATCTCCTGCGCCTTTTCGGTTCCGAGATGGCGGATCGGGCAGTCCACGAGGCGAAGCCCCGCGCGGATGGCTCTCGTGCGGATCTCTTTGACTTCATCGGTCACGTTGATGCCTTCGACCCGGGTATCCGCGCCGAATTCCAGATAGATACTGTCGGTATAATCGATCGTTTTCTGCGCGAGTTCATCTCCGATCAGCTGCGGCAGCATTCCGCCGACCTCCGAGCTGAGCGAGAGTTTTCCGTCCGAGAAAGCGCCGGCGCCGGAAAATCCGGTCGTGATATGGCAATACGGGCGGCAGTTGACGCATTTCTGCGTTTTGACCTTCGGGCAATGCCGGTCCTCGACCGCCTTTCCTTTTTCCAGAAGGAGGATCTTTTGCTTCGATCCCCGGCGCAGAAGTTCCAGCGCGGTAAAGATGCCGGCAGGGCCGGCGCCTACGATGATAACGTTGTAATGTTCCATAAAATCCTCAATCGTCCTCGTCGTCGCTTCGGCGCATACTCGCAGCAACGGCGCAGTTTTCGCGTAATGCGGCTTCCGCCGCTTCGTTCATTTCCACCGTGATCTCGGCGCGCTCCCCGCGGGCGACTTCGGTCAATCGCAGAGAGGAGGGGGAGAGAAAGGTGGGCAGGTAGTGAAATTTCAGATAGCCTTTCGGCGTTTTGTGCGAGGCGCGCGCTTTGCGATCCTCGCGCTCGATCTTGCGGACGTCGGCAAGGGCGATGCGGCAGAGCGTGCTGATCCGCTTCCCTGTTTTCGACGTGACGACGAAGATCGGCTCTCCGTCCCGGTCGATCATGACGGTATAGGTATACTCGGCGATCACGTATCGCGTGAAAAAGATCATGGCGACGACCGAGCAGACGATCGCAAGAAGCGCGATCACGCCGCGAAAGCGCGTAACGGTCACCGAGAGAAAGCCGAGCGCAAGCGCGAGCAGGAGCGTCAGATAAAAGGCGCGCTGTCCGAGTTTGTTCTGCGGTTTTGCGGTATAATCAAAAGGGTGGATCATCGTTTTTCCCTCCGGGAAAGGCGATAGGGGGTAAATTTCGCGTAATCCTCATTGTTTTCATAGATCAGCACGCGGCCGACCGGCTCTTCCCCGTCCTCCGCTCCGGCGAGAAAGATCTCCAGCCGGATCCACTTGACCGCGTCCGAGAGATCCACGCCGTCAAAGACGAGTTTGTGATAGCGGTAGATCATCCTTGAAGAAAATCCGTCGTACGCCACGGTCTCATAGACGCGGCCGGTATTGTCCGCAAGGCGGAAAGAAAAGAGATCCGGGGAGTCTTGATCCATCGCGACGCCGTATTCTTCCGAGAGCGCGGTCAGCGTGGAGAGATTATAGCGCAGAGCGATCTGCAGATTTTCCGCACCCGGTATAACGATCAGGCGGGAACAGAAGAAGTATCCGTTCTGCGCGTCGCTGTACGGAAAGCGAAGTTTCTGCGTTTTCGCGCCGATCTCGCCCGCCGCCCCATCGTAATAGGCGGCAAGCGGCTCGGTATAAACGAGATCGGAGGCGGCGCGCGGATAGCTTTCAAACAGGATCAGGCGAAAGGCGAGCAGACCGACCGTTCCGATCAGGATCAGCGCGATCAGGACGCGCAGGATCAAACCGACCGGCGTTCGTTTTTTCGGCTCGTCCTCTTCGGTATTGTCATAATCGCCGTAGCGTTCGTAATCCGACATAGGTCTCCTTTCTCAAAGATCCCTCGCCTGCGAGGAAGCGGCGGCAGACTGCTCGGTCGCTTCCTTGCGATAAGCGGTCGGATTCAGCCCGACGTACTGTTTGAAGATCTTGTTATAATAAGCCGCCGCGGAAAAACCGAGCTGATCCGAAATTTCCGAGACCGCGAGTTCGGAGCCGATCAGAAGCTGCATCGAACGGTTGACGCGAAGAGCGTTCACGTAATCGATCGGCGTTTTTCCGATGCTCTCTTTGAACATCTTGGTGAAATAATCGGCGGAGACGCCGATCATCCCGGCAAAATCCTCAATGCGCATTTTTTCGGGAAGATGCTCCGCGATATAGCCGATGACCGGGCGCAGGCGCAGGACGTTGTGATAAACCATACGGTCCTGCTCGTTTTTCGAGCCGCAGAAATAGCGGAGCAGATCGGTCATCAGAAGAAGCAGCCACGCGCGCAGCGGCAGACGGAAGCAGACGTCCTTCGCCTCGTATTCCCCGGAGAGTTCCTCCAGCGCCCGGTGAAGTCCGGCGCTTTCGGGCGAATCCTTCGGAAAAACGGCGTTGTTGTTTTCGGCGCGCACCGAGAACATATACAGCACCTCGGTATCAAAGCGCACCATATCCGCCTCGACCAGATGAGAATCGAAGATCACGCCGCGCACCGAAGCCGCGCCGTTTGCCGAGAGCGAAAAGACCGATCCTTTCGGAACGAAGAGAATATCTCCCGCTTCCGCCTCGACCGGCAGCGTGCCGATCCTTGCGGAAATTCTTCCCGAGGTCACCTCGCAAAGCTCGTATTCAATTTTATGGAAGCGCGGCGGGATCAGATTGCCGTCTCCGGAGCGCCGATACATATCAAAGAGAAATTCGGGGGATCTTTGCGGCATGCGGGAATCTCCTTTCGGGTAGGATCAATAGAAGGTAGCGACCTCTTCGGCCGGTTTTTCGGCGCGCTGTGCCGAGGTGACGGTCAGGACCGGTCCTTTGCCGCGGTAGAGCTTGGAATACTCCTCGCCGAGCGTTCCCTCGACGATGATCCAATCGCGTGTTTTCAGTTTCAGGCCGCAGGTCCCTTTGGCGACCACGCCGCGATAGGCGATATCCGCCGCGCAGCAGGTCATGATATGCCGCCCGATGGCAAACTGCCCGGCAGGCAGCATGCGATCGGTCGCCACAATGCCTTTGAAACGCACTTTTTTGCCGTCGTACTTGGCAAAGTCCTCGGTCATATCGCGGTAGAAGAGCGCAAAGTCTACGTCCGCGATCTCGATCACGTCCGCATTTACGTCAAACGGAAGCGGATCTTCGATCTGATCGAATTCGATCTGCCCTTCCTCGTCCTCATAACAGATATTCGCCTTGCGGCTGATCGCGCGGACGAGCTTGTGCAGCGGCATACGGTCGGTCGTCTTGTTTGTCCGGTTAAAGACAGCCATCTCGCAGCTCGTCAGTTTATCGACGACAAGCTGGCGCATATTGGCGTTGTAGGAAAGGATCGTCGTGGAATCGGCAATGAAAATTTCCTGATAAACCATGAAATTTTCAGGCAGAGCATTATAAAAAGTATCGAGCATCCACATTCCGTTGTACTCAACGACGAGGATCTCGGCGCCGGATTTCTTCGCGGCGTCGGTGAGGAAGGCGGGCGTCAGAAGCGCGGGATCGTCCACTTCGATCAACGACACGTTATCTCCGAGTTCCCCGGCTTCATACTCCTCTTCCCCCGATTCACAGGCGACGATCAGGAATTTTTTCTTTCCGTCGTTGAATCCGGGATCCTGCATCGTTTCGCGGATGAATTTGGTTTTTCCGGCCTCGAGAAAGCCGGTGAAAAGATAAACAGCAATATCCATTTTTCTTATTCCTGCCGGATCAAAGTCCGAACAGTTCCCTGATTTTTTCTTCTTTGAGTTCGGATCCGATCACGCAGAGCCGCCCCATCACGATCGCCGATCCGTAGCGGACGTCCGGCTCGCCGGGAACGTAGTCGAAATGGATCCATCTGCCGTCCTCAGCGGCAACGATGCCTTTGGCGCGCAGGATCATACCGTATTCGTCGCTGTCGGCAAACTGCTCGAGCGCGTGCTCGATCTGCTCTGCGGTGAATTTCTTTGCGGTCTCCTCTCCGAATGAGGTGAACACTTCGTCGGCGTCATGATGATGGTGATGATGGCCGCAGGAGCAGGTCTCGCCGTCCTCGTGATGATGATGTTCGTGTTCGTCCTCGTCGTCATCGTCGTCGTGATGATGATGGCAGCAGCATTCCTCATCGTCGTCATCATCGTCGTGGTGGTGATGGTGATATTCGTGCTCCTCCTCATCGTCATCGTCGTGATGATGGTGTTCATGTTCATGCTCATCCTCGTCATCGTCGTGATGATGATGGTGGCAGCAGCACTCCTCGTCGTCATCCTCATCGTCGTGGTGATGATGATGGTGATGGTGCTCTTCCTCGCTCTCGGCGGCGAGTTTCTCCAGCGCCTCCTTGAGAGTATCCTTGCGCTCCATGGCGGCAAGAATGTCTTTTCCGTCGAGCTGATCGAGCGGCGTCGTGACGATCACAGCGTCGGGATTATGCTCGCGGATGAGAGCGACCGCCTCGGCAATCTTCGCCTCGGTCGATTTATCGGTATGCGAGAAGACGATGGCGGACGCATGGCCGATCTGGTCGTTGTAAAATTCGCCGAAATTCTTGATATACATCTTGCATTTGTTCACGTCGGCAACGGTGGTGAAGCAATTGAGGGCGATGTCC
>CADBPA010000127.1 GCA_902796505.1 uncultured Ruminococcus sp. | reverse complement strand
TCGCCCTGCATGCGTCGCCCGCCGCCGCGGAGGACGCGCCTCTGTGGCAGATCACGCACGCGGACGGTACGGTCGAGTATTCCTCCGCGCTTTTCCCCTTCTCCGCGGCGCAGGACGGCGATCTTTTCGCGCTGCAGCGGGCTATTTCCGCGACCGCGGCGACAGCCGTCGATTCGGCGGCGGATTATACGATCGACCTGCGCGGCAGGACGCTCTCTTTCGACAACGGCTACGGCGTCGGCGGCCTGACCTTCACCGGTGCGCAGAAGGTCCGCGTCCTCGTCGAGAACACCACATTCTTTGCCGATCCCGAAATGTCGATCCTCATCGGGGCGAACGGCATCGCCGATGTCGTCTTTGACGGAGGCGAGGGCGGCTTTGCCGCTTATTCCCCCTGCTTTGTCAATGCCGACGGCAGCGCCGCCGTCACCGTCCGGGGCGGTATGATCTACAAAAATTCCGCTCACGTGATGGGCGCGGTCTGCTCGCGGAACGAAGCCTCGCTTTCGCTCGACCGCTGCGCCGTCTACGCTCCGCAGAACTTCTCGCCGCTCTACGTCACCGGTAAGGCGAGCCTCTCGCTGAACGCTACGCTTGCCTATTCCGAAAGCGGCTATTCGGCTTACGCCTCCGCCGATAACGGCGTCGTCTTCTCGCTTTCGGGCGGCTCGATGCTCTACGGCTCGACCAATATCATCAAAACGATCCGCGCCGAGGAAGGAACGCGCATCTCCACCCCGATCGGCGCCTCGCTCGCCGACGACAGGATCCTTTCGGTCATCGCCACGACGGCAGAGGTCAATTACAGCGTCAGCGATCAGAACGGCGTCGTCGAGCCCTGCTCGCAGAAGCTCGCCTTTTCCTATATCGTCACCCGGCAGACGGTCGCCACCGCCGATCCCACGCCCGACGCGGTCTGGGCGCGCCGCTTCGGCGACGGCGTGACCTATTACGCCAACCCCTACGCCCCCTTCACCGTCCCCTTCGCGGAGGGCGTGTCCTTCTCGCTGGTCTCCGACGTCGAGATCCCCTTCTTCCCGGAGATCCGCACCGATTCGGACCTTTCGCTCGATCTTTCCGGCAGAACGATCCGCGCCACCTTCGCAGTCCCGACCGTCGATCCCCCCGCGCTCTTCTCCTATTCCGGCATCCGTCCGGTCACGCTCGATCTGCGCGGCAGCGTTTTCACCTCGGAGCGCTCGGTCTTCTTCTCCGCGCCGAACGCGCGCGCGGTGAACGTCCTCGCCGATAACGCGGTCTTCTTCTCCCCGGCGTTCTCCTGCCCGCGCGCAAGCCTTGCGATCGAGGGCGGTTACTTTGCCTCGGAAAGGGAAGACGTCCCGGTGGTCTACTCCTCCTCGCTCACCCTGACGGATACGCAGATCCTCACCGGGGCGGCGGGAGAAGCCGCGGTCTCGGTCTCCGGCGCGGTCGGAATGAATTCCTCGCGCGTCTTTGCGACGGCGGAGAACGGCGTCGCGGTCTCGGCTGCCGGCGATCTGACGCTTGACCGGGATTCCACCGTCTACGGCGCGATCGAAGCCGCAAAGCTTTCGGCGGAGGACGGCGCGATCTTCTCCTCGACCGTCTCGGTCGGAGAGTCCACCTGCTTCTTCGTCGCCGAAAAAACGCCCTATACCCTCCTGACCTATTCGCTGGAGTCCGGCGTACCGGTTCCGCATCTTTGCGAGATCGTCTTTACCTCGATCGCGGCCTCCGGGATCGAAGGGGTGAAGGTCAATCTCACGATCGGCGCAGAGACGGCGCTCAACCTCTACGTTCCGCGCGCGATCGCGGACGGAGCCGGGAATTTCTCGGTCCGCATCATGCTGAACGGCATCTGCTACGAGGGGCGCAGGGAAAACGCCTCGCCGAGGCTGATCGACGGCGAGCAATATTATCGCTTCACCTACCGCTATCTCTATCACGCGAACGCCGCCCGGACGGCGTCGGTCGGTCTGGTTGCCGACGGCGCGACGGTGCGTTATGAATTCCGCGTCGCCGACCTGCTTCTCGCCGAAGCGCAGGCCGCGTCCGAGGAGGACCTGCCCGCGATCGCAAGTTATATGGCGTTTTCCTTCGCCGCCTCCTCGCTCCCGGACGCCGAAGAGCTGCTCGCGCCCTACGCGGAGTATCTTTGCGAAGAGACCGCTTATCACCCCGAAGTTTCGGGCTTTACCGATTATATCCGCGCGGTCGTGTACGATCCCGAGGAGAATCTCTATACCTTCGTTTTCGCGCAGGATTTCACCGGCAAGGCGACGGCGGTTTACCGCTATAACGGAAAAGAGCAGACGGTCACGGTCAACGCGTGGCGGCAGGATCGCTTCGATATCCCCTGCTTCCGCCTTTCGCCGAAGGATACGGTGGACTTTACCTTCGTCTCCGGCGCCGAAACGGTCGAAATCAGCGTCGGCGTGATGACCTTCGCCGCGATCACCGACGCGACGGTCTCGGCGGATCTGTTCGATCTCTATCTCTCCTTCCTCGCAACGCTGAAATAATACGCTTCATACGCTTCGCACCGCAGTTTTGCGATGCCGCGCTTTGCGCCGCCCTGCCTCCGCAGGGCGGCTCTCTTTTTGCAAAAGGCGGCGCGCTCCCCGGAAAACGCTTCCCCGCGCTCCCGGGCTTTCATATTTTCCGCCCGGCTCTCATATCCATAAAGAAAAAGGCGAAAAGGAGACGACGCGTGAGCGGGTTTACGGAAGGAAAGAAAAAGAGCAGACGGGCGAAGTTTTTCGCCGACGGCATTCTTCTGACGGCGGTGGGGATCGGGATGCGGACGGTCGGGCTGTTTTCCGGCGCGTTCATCACCCGGACGGTCGGCGCGGAGGGCGTCGGTCTCTTCACGCTGGTGATGACCGTCTACGGCTTCGCCGTCACCTTCGCGACCTCCGGCATCAGCCTCACCCTCACCCGGCTGACCGCCGAGGCGATCGGAGAGCGGAGGGAAGAGAGGCTTCCCGGAATCCTTTCGGGCGGCATTCTCTACGCGCTCGCCTTCTCGCTCACGGCGACCGCGGCGCTGCTCTTCGGCGCGGATTTCCTCGCGCGGGATATCCTCGGCGATCCGCGATGCGCGCTCTGTATCCGCATCCTCGCGCCGTCTCTGCCGCCGCTCGCGCTCATTTCGGTCTTTTCGGGCTATTTCATCGGCGTCCGCCGGGTGGCGCGCAACGCCTCCACGCAGATCTTGAGCCAGCTCTTCAAGGTCGGGCTGACGGTCTTCTGCCTCCTGCGCGCAGGGAAGGGCGACGTCGCCTCCTCCGCCGCGCTCCTCTCACTCGTCTCCACCCTTACCGAGCTGCTCACCTTTCTGATCATCCTCGTGCAGTATCTCGCCGACCGCGCGAAATTCCGAAAAAAAGAAAAGGCCTCGCCGCCGCAAGTCCTCCCGGTCGCAAAGATCGCCCTGCCGCTCGCCCTTTCGACCTACGTCCGTCAGGCGCTCGTCACGCTCGAACATATCCTGATCCCCCGCCGCCTGCGGCTGCACGGCGAATCGCAGCAGGAGGCGCTCTCGGCGTACGGCGTCCTGCACGGAATGGCGCTCGGCGTGGTGCTTTACCCGATGGCGACGCTGACCTCCTTTTCCGGCCTCCTCGTCCCCGAATTTGCCGAGTCCTTTGCCGAAGGCGACAAAAAACGCCTCTCCCGCCTCGCCGCCGAAGCCTTCGAGACCACCCTCGGCTACGCCGTCTGCGTGGCGGTCTTTCTCGCCTTCTTCTCGGAGGAGATCGGCTACGCGGTCTACCGTTCGGCGGACGCCGGACTCTATATCGCCGTCCTCGCCCCCGCCGTCCCGATCATGTACCTCGACCACGTGACCGACAATATGCTCAAAGGCATCGGCGAGCAGGTCTATTCGATGTGGGTGAACGTCACCGACGCCGCCTTATCGATCCTCCTCGTCCTGATCCTTCTGCCGAAGTTCGGCATCTTCGGATACGCGCTCGTCATCATCGGGATGGAAGGCTACAACTTCTTCCTCTCTCTCCTCCGCCTCCGCCGGCGGATCTCCTTCCGCGTGCGTTTTCTGCACGCGATCCTGCTTCCCGCCGCGGCGGCAGGACTCGCCGTTTTCCTCGAAAGCCGTCTGTTTTTGCACGTCGGAGCGGAGACCTCGCCCTTCTGGCTGATCCTTCGCATCCTCTTTGCCGCCTGCGTCCTCGCCGCCTGCCTCGCCGCGGCGCAGCTTTTCCGCGCTCTCCCGAAAAAGAAAAAAGCCGCCACAGGAGGGGCGGAGACAAAAGAAAAGATCGGATAGAGCGGGAAACTTCCGCGCCGATCCCGTCGCCGGCTAAAAAGCCTACCTACGAAAAAGGGAAGCCGCAAAACGGCTTCCCGTCTTTTTTTGAATTATTCGTCTTCTTCCTCTTTGGGAGGCAGTTTGACGATGTGGAGATTTTCGATGCGCCGACCGTTCATTTTCAGCACCTTTGCCGAAAGTCCGTCCGCCTCGAAAACGTCCCCCTCGGTCGGGATCCTGCCGAGGACCGCCATCGCCCAGCCGTTCACCGTCAGCGCTTCCGGCTCTTCGTCCACGCCGATCTCGTCAAAGACCTTTTCGATGTTCGCCTTGCCGGAGATGATGTATTCGCCCTCACCGACCGTCTTGATCTCCTCGATCTTCTTGTCGTGTTCGTCCCAGATGTCGCCGACGATCTCTTCGAGAATGTCCTCCAGCGTGACGATGCCGGCGGTCGAGCCGAACTCGTCGGTCACCACCGCGAGATGCATCTGCTTTTCCTGCAGGATCTTCAGAAGATCGTTGATCTTCTGCGTCTTGGCGACGAACATCGTCGGTTTCAGCAGTTTTTCGATGCTTCCGACCGTCTCGGATTTGAAGAAATCCTTATAGTAGAGCAGACCGATGATGTTGTCGAGATCGTCCCGGTAGACCGGGATGCGCGAGTAGCCCGAACGGATGAACAGATCCCGGATCTCCTCTTTGCTGTCCTCGATGTCGATGGCGACGACGTCGATGCGCGGCGTGTAAATATCGCCGACCTCCAGCTCGTTGAATTCGATCGCCGACTTGATGAGATCGCTCTCGTCCTTGCCGAAATCGCCCTCCTCCTCGGCTTCCTCGATGATGGAGATCAGCTCCTCCTCGGTCATCCCCTTGTCGTCGCTGCCCTTGAAGATCTTCGAGATCAGCTTCTGCCAGAGTCCGATGAGGAAACTCAGCGGAAAGAGGATCACCCCGATTGCCCGGATCAGCCCGACCGTCGCCATGGCGAAACTGTCGGGATATTTTTTCGCGATCGTCTTGGGCGTCACCTCGCCGAAGATCAGGATCACCGCCGTCAGCACGATCGTCGCAAGCGTCGAACCTTTGTCCTCGTTGTTCAGAAGATGCGTGAAGAAGATCGTGGCAAGCACGGTCGCGATGATGTTGACGACGTTGTTGCCGATCAGGATCGTCGAGAGGAGCGAGTCAAAATTGTCGATCGTGCGGACGACCGCCTTCGCCTTCCTGTTTCCGTCCTCCGCCATATTTTTGACGCGAACGCGGTTCAGCGTGGAAAACGCCGTCTCGGTCGCCGAAAAGTATGCGCTCATCATCACGCAGAAGAGAATGGCGATGAGCATTACTATGTCGCCGGGGCCCATGTTTTGACCTTTCTTTGGTTTGGGAGAGTCTGATATGCCGATCTTTTTCCGAAAAAAAGCGAAAAAAGCACAGCCGCGAAGAAAACGGGAAAATCCACCCGTTCTGCCCGGCTATGCCTTATCGATGATGTTGACTAACGCTGCGGTACTGTTGGTACAGTCTCCGTCGGTGTCGGTTTCCATATACAAACGTTCTCCAATTGCCGCGATTGCGCGGTACAGATTCGTTCCGTCTTCCGGAACGTTATCTCTATTGTAGCACACCCGGGGGGATTTGTCAATCGTTTTTGAGAAATTTTTAAATTTTATAAAAGAGAGCAAAAGCCTTGCTTTTTCCGCGCAAAAGGTATATAATAAAGACGGATGGAAAAACTTTTCCGGAGGTGATTCCTTTGAATCCGTCGATCCTTGCGTCTCTGAAAGAATACCGCGCAAAATTTGCCGAAGAACTCGACCGCTACGTGATCCCCTTCTGGCTCGATCACTCGCCCGATCCGGTGTACGGCGGCGTCTATACCTGCCTTGACCGGGAGGGAAAACTCTACTCGTCCGATAAAAGCGTCTGGATGCAGGGGCGAGCCGGCTATACGTTCTCTCTGCTCTATAACGAATGGAGGCGCGATCCGCGCTATCTTGCCTACGCGAAGTCGGCGATCGATTTTGCCACGGCGCACTGCATCGATCGGGCGGACGGCAGAATGTATTTTACCGTCACGAAAGAGGGAAAGCCTCTGCGCAAGCGCCGCTATTTCTTCTCCGAGACCTTTTATATCATCGCCTGCGCCGAATATTACCGGGCGACCGGGGACGGGGACTGCCGCGAGACG
This sequence comes from uncultured Ruminococcus sp., assembly GCA_902796505.1. Taxonomy (GTDB): domain Bacteria; phylum Bacillota; class Clostridia; order Oscillospirales; family CAG-272; genus UBA1740. The sequence continues at coordinate 7,397 of CADBPA010000127.1, read as the reverse complement.
GCGCTCCGCTACTATGACTTCGTCTGGAACATCTATCTCGACCGGGCGTGCGATCCTTATAAGATCACGCCGAAAACCATCGCGGAAACCCGGACGGGCAGGTCGCTCGCCGAGCCGATGATCCTTCTGAACGTCACGGCGGTGCTTCGCCGCGCGTTTCCCGAACGCCGCGCGACCTTCGACGAGCGCGCCGCGCGCCTGACCGCCGATATTTTCCTTCACCGCAAGGGAGACTATATGCTCGAGACGGTCACGGCGGAGGGCGGGTATCTTGCCGAGGCGTCGTCGATGCGCGTCGTCAACCCCGGTCACAGCATCGAGCTCTCGTGGTTTTTGCTCGACGAGGGAGAGTACCGCGCCGATCCGTCGCTGAAGGCCTTCGCCCGCGAGGTCTTCGATCACGCCTTCGCCTTCGGATGGGACGAGCGCTACGGCGGCCTGCTTTATTTCCGCGATTACGAGGGACGTCCGGTCGAGGCGTACGAACACGATATGAAGCTTTGGTGGCCGCACAACGAGGCGATGATCGCCTCGCTGAAAATGCTCCGGGACACCGGGGAGGAGAAGTACTTCGACGTCTTTACGAAGGTCACCGATTACACCTTCGCGCATTTCCCCGATCACGAATACGGAGAGTGGTACGGTTATCTCCGCCGCGACGGTCTGCCCACCGAGCCGCCCTGCAAAGGGCATACATATAAAGGTCCCTTCCACGTTCTGCGCGCCCTGCTGCTCTCGATTCAAACGATCGACGGCATCCTCGCAGATCAGAACGCACGGACGGGTGCGTCCGATCGCTGATATTCCATGGAAAAAAGAAAGGAAAAAAATGATGAAACTTCAAAAAATCACGGCGCTTGCGCTTCTGCTCGCGCTCTTTGCTCTCCTCCTTACCGGCTGTTACCAGATCAAAGCCGCCACGCCGGATGAGATCTTCGGCAGCTATGAGCTGACGACCTACACGAAGACGACCGTCAAAAAGACCGAGCCTGCGGCAACCGAGCCCGCGGACGACGGAAAAACGTCAGACGGAAACACGTCGGACGGAAACACGGCGGAAGAGCCCGCTCCGGAATCGACCAGCGAGACCGAGGATATGCTCAAAACCAAGGGCGTCGTCAGCTATCTCGTCGTCTGCAATTCGGCGAAGGGCTACTACTATTACAAAGACGACGAAACGCCGGCGGCGTGCTATGAGGTGACCATCCGCCTGACCGAGTCCTCCGAGGAGAATGAGAAGGGCAAGTTCACCTATCTTGAATTTGCCTACGGCGACCGTACCGTCAAGCTCGGCATCCGCGGCCCCGGATTTTTCCGCTCGACCAACCTGAACGCCACCGATACCAAATGGAGCGGAAGCCTTTTGAACGGAACGCTGCATTCGACCGGCAATACCCACACCGTCTTTACGAGAAGAAATAAGACCACCGATCTCTCCTTCCTCGAAAAGAAGGTCGGCAAGGTGACGGTCATCCCCGCCCCCGCCGCGGAAAACGAAGCCGAATGACCTTCGGAAAAAACGGCGCCTGCCGTACCCGCCCTGCAAAGCAAAAGGATCCCGGAAATCCGGGATCCTTTTTTGTCGTTTTGACAACTACTATTTACTTTTCGCTCTTTTCTTTGGACTTTTTGTCCTTGCGGAAGACCGATTCCATCTTCTCCGGCATCTCCTTGAGATATTCGGTCAGCGGACGGCGGGAGGAGAAGGCGAAGAAGAAATGCGTGCGCTCCTTGCCCTTTTCCTGCGCCGAGCGGATGGCGGATTTCAGGCGGTCGAAGGCGACGACCACGTTGTTTTCCTTCGCAAATTTCTTGATCTTGGCGACGAGCTGCGTGGAGTATACGACGTCCACGAGGAACACCCCGAAGAAGAGGCCGATGACGAAGCAGAAGGCGAGATTGTCGGCAAGCCATGCGAGCGCGCGCAGGATCAGAGGATGCAGCAGCAGATAGTAGAGCGCGCAGAGCACCGTCCAGAAGAAGGAGAACTTCGGGCAGATGATGCCCTGAATATTGCCCCATTCGTTGCGGTAGTCCCAGAGGCGGACGTGCGAGTATTTCAGGCTGAAATAGCCGGCGATATATTCGATCACCGTCATCGCGATCCCCATCACAAGGATCAGGATCAGCTTGTGCCACCAGAGCGCGACGCCGAGCTGTTCGCCCACGGCGCAGCAGAGATAGAGAATGCACAGCCCGGTGCCGTAAAGCGGCAGATACGGCCCGGTGCAGAATCCGGGATTGATCCATTTCCGTTCGGGATTCGCCGCCGAGATGAACCGCCGGTAAAAGACCTCCAGGATCCACCCGAAGGTCGAGCCGAGGAAGAAGAGATACGCGAGATGCAAAAACAGATTCATGATCGGTCTGTCCTTTCCGCCGGATCGCGCCGGCTATTCTGTTATAGCACATTTTGAGAAGAATGTCAAGCCGATCGCCGATTTTTCTCTGGACAATTGCGCGCGGATATGATATAATAGAAGAAAAAAAGATGAAAACGGGAGATCTTATGAAGGTTGCGATCATTACCGGGGCGAGCTCCGGCATCGGGCTTGCCGCCGCCCTGCGCTTTGCCGCCGCCGGCTACGCCGTCTACGGGACCGGCAGGCGCCCTTATGAAAATACGGCGTTCCGCTATCTTCAGGCGGACGTCAACGACACCGGGCGGATGAAGGAGATCTTTGAGGAGGTCGCGCGCGAGCAGGGAAGGATCGACGTTCTGGTCAATAACGCCGGCTTCGGCATCGCCGGCGCGATCGAGGACGCCTCAGCCGAGCATATCGGCGCGATCGTCTCCACCGACCTTACCGCCGTCGCCACCCTCTGTATGCTGGCGATCCCCTATCTGAAAAAAACGCGCGGCAGGATCGTCAATCTGTCGAGCGTCGGCGGGATCATTCCGCTGCCCTATCAGGCGATGTATTCGGCGGCGAAATCGGCGGTCGATACCTTCTCCCGCGCGCTTGCCACCGAGCTGCGCCCCTTCGGCGTCGGCGTGACGTCGATCCTCCCCGGTGATACGAAGACCGGCTTCACCGAGGCGCGCGTATTCGATGAAAACGAGGAGAGCGGCAACCGTGCGCGGATGCGCCGTTCGGTCGATAAAATGGCGAGAGACGAGCAAAGCGGCGTCTCGCCCGACAAGGTTGCCCGCGCGATCCTGCGCGCCGCAGAGAGCCGCCGTCCGCCCCTGCGCGTCACCGTCGGGCTGTCCTACAAGATCCTCGTCTTTCTTACCCGTCTGCTTCCCCTGCGCGCGATCAACGCCATCGTCCGCATTCTGTATTCCTGAAAAGGGCGCACCCGTGTGCGTTTTTTCCTGAAAAAGAGGTGTTTTATGTTTTCTTCCTACCGCGATCTTGTCTCCCCAAACGAGCCGAAAGAGAAGAGCCTTCCGCGCCTCAAAGAGGCGCTCGCAAGTGCCGACTGTATCCTGATCGGCGCGGGCGCCGGGCTTTCCACCGCCGCCGGCTATACCTACGGCGGCGAGCGTTTTCGCCGATATTTTGCCGATTTCGAGGAGAAATACGGCTTCCACGATATGTATTCCGGCGGTTTTTATCCCTATCGCACGCAGGAGGAGTTCTGGGCGTTCTGGAGCCGCAGCATCCTCGCCAACCGTTACGAGCCGATCCCTACGCCGCTTTACGAAGAACTGCTTTCGCTGGTTTCCGGGAAGGATTATTTCGTCCTGACCACCAACGTCGATCACTGCTTCCAGCGCGCGGGATTCGACAAAAAGCGCCTCTTCTATACGCAGGGCGATTACGGTCTCTTCCAATGCTCGGTCCCCTGCCATGCGCGCACGTACGACAACGAGGAGCGGGTGCGGCAGATGGTAAAAGAGCAGAAGGACGGGGCGATCCCGACCGCTCTGATTCCGAAATGCCCGCGCTGCGGCCGCCCGATGACCACCAATCTGCGCATCGACGACCGCTTTGTCGAGGACGGAGGCTGGCAGGACGCCGCCGGGCGCTATGCGGATTTTGTCCGGACGAGGCGTGGGCAGAGGATGCTCCTTCTGGAGCTCGGCGTCGGCTACAATACCCCCGGCATCATCAAATTCCCCTTCTGGCAGATCGCCGGGGAAAACCCGAAGGCGACCTACGCCTGCGTCAATTCCGAGGAGTCCTCCTGTCCGCGTGGGATCGCCGACCGCGCGATCCTCATCCGGGGAGATATCGCCGAGGTCGTGAGCAAACTGAAATAAGAAAACGCGCCGTTCCCGAAAGGGCGGCGCGTTTTGTTTGGAAAAAACCGATCAAAGCTGATTCTGAATATCCGAGTAGGGAAGCAGGGCGATCTCCAGATTGCCGTTGCGCGTGCGAAGCTCGTCGATGAACGCCTTTTCCTCGGTCGGATCCTTCATGCGGATGCGGAAGGAGAGGCGGAACATCGATCCCATCCCGGTCGTCTTGACGCCGACGCTTTCGACCGACTGCAGATAATGCGCGAAGATGTCGTCGAAAATATCGTGGTATTCGAGCGCTTCGGGGATCGTGATGCGGAGCAGCTTGTCTTTTGCCATGCTCTTATGCTCGAAGATCGGAAGGAGAGAGAAGAGGAAGGCGAGCGCGGAAAGTCCCAGAAGAAGGATCACGCCGTAGGCGAGATAGCCCATTCCGAAGGCGATACCGCCCGCCATACCGATCAGGATGCCGCCGATCTCGTCCGACGTCCCCTGCGCCGAACGGAAGCGGATCAGGGCGAACGCTCCGCCGATGGCGACGCCCGCGCCGATGTTGCCGTTGACAAAGGTGATCACGGTGGCGACGAGGAAGGGGATCAGCGAAAGGGTGAGGAAGAAGCGCTTGGTCGCGCGGATGCGGAAGGAGGTCACGAAGGCGTATACCAGCCCCGAAAGGATGGCGGCGAGCGCCATCAGGAAAAACTGCGAGGCGGTCACCTCGGTAGAATAGATCGAAGAAAACATATTATGCGTCCTTTCTGTAACTTTTGAGCATTTGCTGTTTGTAAGCCGTTCCGTATTTGGAAAAACTCGCTTTGTAGATCTGTCCTGCGGAAAGAAGTTCGGTCAGCCAGAGCGGCATCGCCTCCTGCACCTTGATCTCGAGGATCGAGCAGCCTTCGGGGAGAAGCGATATGCCGTCCATTGAGATCCGCAGATCGAGATCTTCGGTGCGGTAGCGCGGATGATTGTCGATCGTCAGGCGAAGATCGCCTCCCGGCTCGAAAAAGGCGGTGCGGTCGTAGATGATCATGCAGGCCGGGGCGAGATTCTCGTACTTGTCCCGAAACCACGTGATCTCCCGGTTGATCTGCCCCGGCGCGCAGACGTCGCCTTCCCGGTCGAAAAATTTCCTGACGAGAGGGATGGTGGACTGCACGCGGCGTTTGTAAACGATGCCGTACGCCTTGCGTTTCAGTTCGAGAAAGACCGGGGAGGAATCGGTCGCGATCCCATAGGAGCGCAGCCGGATCTTTTCCTTGAATAAGGGCTTTTCGATCGAGGCGTTGATCAGCCGATAGTCGGGGGTGTCGTAGTAGAGCGAGGCGATCGAGGTCAGCCCGAACTTGTCGACCTGCATATGCCCCTCCAGCCTTTTTCGGAAGTATTCTTCCTGTTTTGCGGTCAGAATATATTTGAGCTCGTACCGCTTCATCACGACGATGGGATTGTTGACTTCTGCCACGGCGCGCCTCCTACAGAACGATCTTCAGCCGGAATTTTCCGCCCGCGATCTGCGCGCGGATCCGTCCGCCCCCGCTGGTCACGAGATCCTTGACGAAGGAAAGTCCGAGTCCGTATCCGTCGATCCCTTCGGCGTTGATCAGTCTGGTAAAGCGGTCGAATACCCGATCCGCCGCGCCGTCCTCGCGGATCGCGCAGTCGTTTTCGGCGAGGATCAGAATATGTCCGCCCTCGCGCCGGAGCGAGCAGTACGCCTCGGTGAGCGAGAATTTCAGGGCGTTTTCGGCGACCTCGGCGATCGCGCGGCCGAGTTTGTCGGGATCTTCGCGGACGGTGATCCCCGGCTCGACGTCGGAGGTGATTTTCACGCCGCGCTCGTCGAGCTTCGCCTTCACCCGGTCGATCTCCGAGCCGATCATCCCGGAGAGGTCGCAGACCTCCGCCTCTCCTTCTTCTTCATAGATCGCAAGATCGCCGAGCCTGTGCAGAAGCCGGCTCATTTTTTTCGCCTGCCTGCGGATCGCGATCGTCTTTTCATCCGGCCCCGCCTCGCGCTCGATGCGCTCGGCGTTCGCTTCGATCACCGTCAGAGGGATCTTCAGCTCGCCCTCGGCGTCGCGGATAAAACGCTTCTGCTTGCGGTCGGCTTCCTCCAGCGGCTTGAGGAGCCGTTTGCCCACCGCCGTGAGGAAGAGAAAACTGAGCAGCACGCCGACCGCACCGCCGATCAGCGAGTAGAGAAGAATGCGGTAGCAGGAGCCGAGCTCGCGCCCCTGATCGATGACCGTCACGTAGGTGTAATCGCCTTGCGCGTAAACGCGGTAGCGGTAGGTCAGCATCGTCCAGCCGACGCTCTCTTTCGTGAGTTTTTCGCAGACGGCGCGCGCCTCGTCCTCGGTGAACGCCGAGATCTGCATCGCGACCGCCTCGGAGTTTCCGTCTCCGTCAAAACGGAAGGTGAAATAGCGCACCGAGGAGCGCATCTCCGGCGAGTCCGGTCCGAACGCCATTCGTCCGCCCTGTCCCGCTCCGCCTTGTCCCGGCATACCGCCCGGTGCGTTTTCCGGCGGCGTCATCTCTCCGCCTTCGCCGAATCGCCCTTTTTCCCCGGCAAGTTCGGCGGTGATGCGGTCGGCGTCCTCGGCGGCACGCGAAAAACCGATGCCGTTGATCAGCGAGAGCAGGACGGCGAGCAGGACGAAGATCGCCCCCGTCGCCCAGAGAATGAAGCGCTTGCGCGCCCGGCTCATGTGATTGGTTTCTTTCATATCAGTTCACCACCCGGTATCCTTTCCCGGTCTCGTAGCGGATGAGATCCCCCCGTCCGAGCCGTGTCAATTTTTCGTTCAGCGCATGGGCGAGGATCGCGTGATCGAGCCGGTTTTCGGCGGTCCCCGCCGCCGCTTCCCGCAGGAACTTTACTTCCTCCGCCGTCACCTTCATCCGTCCGCCGATCGTCCGCGCCGCGGCGAAGACGTTCAGCCCGCCGATCGGGAAATTCTCCCCCGGCTCGGTCACCTCCCGGATGACCGCGAGCAGATCGGAAATGCCGAACGGATAGTAGAGATACGCCGCCGGCAGGATCGGCGCGAGATAGTCCGCGCTCTTTTTGCGCCCAGCGGTCAGAAGAATGACCGGAACGCCTTTTTTCGCCGCCTCCTGCAGGATCGCCTCGCTGCCGACGCGCGGGATGTCCCGGTCGAAGATCAGAAGGTCCGGCGCCTCTTCGATCTTTTCGAGGACC
>CADBPA010000126.1 GCA_902796505.1 uncultured Ruminococcus sp. | reverse complement strand
TTCGTTCTCATATTAACACACATTTTGCGTTTGTAAGTACAATGCCATTCCAAAAAAATCAAGAAAAAAGCCCGGAGTTTCGGGCAAAGCGCACAAAAATCCCGGGGTTATAGATGGTAAAAAACAAAACAGGATCAAATTGCATAAAAAAGGAAATCCCACGACAGACGTCCGCCGTGGGATTTTTATAAAAAGGATCGGAATTATTCTCCGGGCTTCATGCCGCCGGAGTTTTGCGCGGCTGTCGCTTTTTTCTGTGCGGCTCTTTCCTTGTCGCGCATACGGTAGTCATGCGAACGTTTTTTGCGAAGATAAAAACTATAGCCGAAGCCTCCGCCGAGCGCGAGGACGATCAGGGCTGCGGTGATATGCACCCACGGCTCGGTCGCGTTCTCGGTTTTCAGTTCCTCCCAAAGCCCGAAGACGTATTGCTCCAGCTCCGGGGAAGAGTAGTCGCGGAAGGCGGGATCGTAATCATAATTCGCTTTCAGCTGCTCGGTATCTCCGTAGAGAATCCCGATGACGTCCACCCAGTCCTCTTCATTTTCATATTCTTCCGGATCGTAGCTCATCTCGTCAATGTAATCTTCATTTTCCTTGACGAGCTTGTTCGGGGAAGCATAGCCGATATAGATCGCATTGGCGACGGCGGCTTCTTCCGAAAGCATGAAATTGATGTATTCCTGAGCGAGTTCGGGATTTTTCGAGCTTTTCGGGATGCACATGGCGTCCACGAAAATGTTGGTTCCCTCGGTCGGATAGTAGAAGCGAAGGGCGTCGTTTTTATCATACATGGTGATATAATCGCCTGCGTAATAAACGCCGATCGCCGCCGATCCGCTGATCATCTTATTGAAGATCTCGTCGCTGACGTAGCTCTGAACCAGCGGTTTCTGCTGTTTCATCAGCTCAAGCGCGCGATCCCAGTCTTCCTCTTTGTCGGAGTTGACGTCGATGTTCTTGTAATACATCGCCGTGGCAAACCCGTCGCGGGGGTTATTGAACTGCAGGATCTTGCCCCGGTATTTTTCGTTCCAGAGCAGTCCCCACGATTCTTCCGCCACGTCTTCGGGATCGACCATCGTATTGTTGTAGATGATTCCGACGACGCCGTAGGTGTAGGGAACCGAGAAGACCTGATCCGGATGAGCGGGATCGATCGGATCATAGACCGGATCGAGAAAATCCTCCGAGATGTTCTCATAATTTTCGATCTTCGTCGTGTCGATCGGAAGGAGCATATCCTCCCGGATCATCTTTTCGATCATATAATCGGAAGGAACGACGATATCGTAGGATCCGGCGCCGCCTTTGAGCTTGGCGTACATATCCTCGTTGGTCGCATAAGTCGTATAATTGACCTTGACCTTGCGGCCGAACGTCTCGTAATAGTATTTCTCAAATTCCTTGTTGGTATCATAGGAATCGAGAGAGCCGTCCGAGATGTATTCGCCCCAGTTGTAAACGTTGAGAACAAGCGTCGAAGACGTGTCCTCTTCCTCATCGTCTCCTCCGCAGGAAACGAGGATCACCAGCGAGAACAAGAGGAGAAAAAGTGCGGAAATGACAAGAAAAGTTGTTCTTTTGCTCGTTTTTAACCGTTTCATCAGTGCCTATTTCCTCCTTTCACGCGCTTTTTTCCTTTGAGGAAATTGGAGAGAAACAGAAGGATAAAGATCGTGATGATAATGATCGTGGACAGCGCGTACATATCCGGCTTGACGGTCTTTTTCGTCATCGAATAGATGAGAAGGGGAAGCGTCTGGAAGTTGGACGAGCCGACGAAATAGGAGATCACGAAATCATCGAGCGACAGCGTGAACGCCATCACAAATCCCGAAAGAACGCCCGGCAGAATGTTCGGCAGTTCTACGAGGAAGAAGGACTGCAGCGGCGTGCATCCGAGGTCGAGCGCCGCCTCGGTCAGCGACTTACCGAGCGATTCCACGCGGGGAAGCACCGAGAGGATGACGTAGGGGAGGCAGAAGGTGGTGTGCGCGATCAGCATGGCAAGGAAGCCGATGCTGTCGTAATCCAGCTTCAGCGCCGCCGCCGCCGCGACGAAGAAGAGCATCATCGACATACCGGTCACGATATCCGGATTCATCATCGGAATATCGGTCACCGACGTGACGATTTTCTTGACGAGCTTATTCTTCATCCGGTAGATCCCTGCCGCCGCCGCCGTTCCGATGACGGTTGCCAGCGTTGCGGAGGAGAGCGCGAGGATCAGCGTGTTGCGCAGAGCCACGAAGGTCGCTTCCGACTTGAAAAGCTCCTTATACCACATAAAGGAGAAGCCGGTGATGCTCGCGGTGCTGCTGGTGCTGTTGAAAGAGAAGAAGATCAGCGTGATGATCGGAATGTAGAGGATCCCGAAAATCAGAATGAGATAAGCGCGGGAGAGATACTTTGCGGCTTTCATACGATGATCCCTCCTTCCGACGAATCGGTGAAGCGGTTCATGATCGTGAGCGAAATGAGGATCAGGATCATCATGACGAGCGAGAGCGCCGCGCCGGTGTTGAGGGCGCTGGAGACGAACTGCCGCTCGATCGTATCGCCGATCAGCTCAAACGTGCCGCCGCCGAGTTTCTGAGAGATGTAGAAGGTGCTGATGGAAGGAACGAATACCATCGTGATGCCGGAGACGATGCCGGAGGTGGAGAGCGGGAGGATCACCTTGGTGATGACTTGCGCCGGCGTACAGCCGAGGTCGCTTGCCGCTTCCCACATATGGGGATCGATCTTCGAGATACAGGTGTAGATCGGCAGGACCATATAGGGCAGGAAATCGTAGACCATACCGAAGATGACCGCGCCCTTCGTGCCGACGATGTGCATATGCGTGCCGAGCAGGGTGTTGAGAAATCCGCCGTCGTCAAGGATCGCCATGATCGAGTAGGTACGGATCAGAAGGTTTGTCCACATCGGCAGCATCAGAAGCATCAGAAAGAACTTGCGCCGTTCGGGCTTCATGCGCGCCATAATATAGGCGAGCGGATAGCCGATGAGGAAGCACACGAGCGTTGCGATCAGAGCAAGCTCGATCGAGAGCAGGAAAATATCTCCGTAGTCGGACAGTCCGGCGATGTTCTCAAAGCTGAAAGCGCCGTCCGCGTCGGTAAACGCGTAATAGGCGACGATCAGAAGAGGGAAGATGATGAACAGCACCGCCCAGACGATATGGGGCGCCGCGGAGACCGAGCGCAGAGAAAGCTTGTTTTTCTTCACTTCGCCACACTTTCTCCGTCAGTCATCTTCGACGGCGTCGGCGTCCGAAATGGTATCCATTTCATCCGAGAAGGAGGAGTAGTCGCCGAACATGCCGGAATATTCGGATTTTTTCATCACGTGGATGGCTTCCGGCTCGATCTGCAGGCCGATGGTGCTTCCTTCGGCGACGAAGTCCGAAGTTTCGAGCATCCATTTGAATCCGGCGACGTCGATGATGATCTCGTAGTAGTCGCCCTTGAAGGTCACGTGGGTGACCTCGCCGGTCAGCATACCGTCTTCGGGCTTCACGACGTCCACGTCCTCCGGGCGGATGACGACGTCGACCGGCTCGTTCTTCTCGAAGCCGGAGTCCACGCAATCGAAGGTGTGCCCGGACATACGGACCTTGCGGTCCTCGAGCATCACGCCGTCGACAATGTTGGATTCTCCGATGAAATCGGCGACGAAAGCGTTTTTCGGCTCGTTGTAAATATCGGTGGGAGTGCCCATCTGCTGGATCTCGCCGTTCGCGATGACGACGATCGTATCCGACATCGAGAGCGCCTCTTCCTGGTCGTGGGTAACGTATATAAAGGTAATACCGATCGCGCGCTGGATGTTTTTCAGCTCGCTCTGCATATCCTTGCGCAGTTTCAGGTCAAGCGCGCCGAGAGGCTCGTCCAGAAGCAGGACTTTCGGCTCTCCGACCAGAGCGCGGGCGATGGCGACGCGCTGCTGCTGGCCGCCCGAAAGGGTGGTGACGCTCTTGTTTTCAAATCCCGAAAGCGCGACCATACGCAGTTTTTCGGTCACCTTTTCTTTGATCTCCTCTTCGGACATCTTTTTGCGGCGAAGAGGGAAGGCGATGTTTTCGTAGACATTAAGATGAGGGAACAGCGCATACTTTTGAAAAACCGTGTTGATATGCCGCTGATAAGCGGGGACGTGACTGATCTCCTCCCCGTCGAAGAACAACTGACCTTCGTCAGCCGTTTCAAAGCCGCCGATGATGCGGAGCGTTGTCGTCTTGCCGCATCCGGATGGACCGAGAAGCGTAACGAACTCGCCCTCGTAAATCGTGAGGTCCATCGACTTCAGGACGGTTTCCCCGTCGAACGACTTTGAGATTCCTTTCAACTCAATGAGTTTCTTCATTTTCTTAAAATCTCACAACCTTTCTTTTATAACTGCCGTTGGCGTTTATTTTTTTGTTACGAGCGCTTTTTGCCGCAAAACTCATAACGCAGTATATTGTAGCAAAAACAAATGCAATTTGCAATAGTTTTTTGAAAAAAATTCGCAAAAAAATCAAAAAAAATCAAATTTAGCCGTGATTTGCCGGATTTAATCGGAATTTTTCCGAGAGTTTTTTCGAAAAATCTCCGAAAATCTCTGAAAATCTCCCGAAATCTCGTTTTTCCTCGAAAAAACTTCAACCCCCGCTTTTTCGCATCGCGCGGAGGATCCCGGCGAAAAAGACGGCGAATACCCAGTACCCTCCGCC
>CADBPA010000125.1 GCA_902796505.1 uncultured Ruminococcus sp. | reverse complement strand
TCCGAAACGCATCCCGGCTCGCCGGTCACGCGTTCGAGGGTATCGTCGTGAAAGAGGACGAGCACGCCGTCCTTGGTCCTCTGAACGTCGGTCTCGATCCCGTCCGCTCCCATCACAAGTCCCGCGCGGAAGGAGGAGGCGGTGTTCTCTGGATAATATTCGCTCGCGCCGCGGTGAGCGTAGATCACAAATTTCGCGTCTTTTTTCATTCGTTTTTCCTTCTTTCCGGATCGAACGCCGTTTTCCGCCGGCTGAATTCGGCGGCGCAGGTCGATCCCTTGATCTCCGCCACGACGTCGCAGTATTCGAAATCGGCAACGACAAAATGCGCGAGCAGGCGGACGTTGAATTTTTCGAGACATTCGAGCAGCGTCGAGGTAGCGATCCGATCCGCGCCGGAGGAGATCGCGACGCCGCTCGGATGATTGTGCGCCAGAATGACGAAGCGAGCGCTCCGTTCGGCGCAATAATCGAGGATCAGCCTCGGAAGAATATCCGAGGAGTTGACGATCCCGTAGGCGATCACCTTGCAGGCGATCGGGCGCAGGTCGTCGCTGAGGAGCATCGCCATCACCGTCTCGTCCCGACGGCTGACGAGTCTGGCTCCGAGATAGAGCGCGATCTCATCGTATCCGTGCTGCCTTCCGAAGTGCAATCGATCCGAGATCCTGCGCAGATTGAGATCCACGGCAAGCCGCAGATAGATCGCGTCCGACCGCGAAATGCCGACGTTCTGGAACGTGAAGGGAGAAAATTCAAGGATCTGCGAAAGATACCGGCACTCACCGGCGAGCGTATCGGCGACCTTGCGCGCCTGCTCGTCCGGATAAAGCCCGCGATAGGCCTCATAAAGGAATTTGCGGACCAGCGGAGTTTCCGAGGGATCCGGCGGCCGCTCGTCCGATCCGGAGTTCAAATACGGCATCCTCCCCCGATCGAAGCGGAATACGGTTTTTCCGTGGAAGGTCTCCGCTTTTCCGAGCACACGGACGTTGACTTCCTCCAGCGCCTCCTCCAACCGGTCGTCCTGCTCGCGGTTGGCGACCATGAGCTGAGTCGGAAATCCGGGTGGATAAAAGCGCGTGATCAACGAGGCGCAGATCGGCCGTTTCAGCATATCCGCAGCCAGTTTCTGCGTATATCTGCCGATCGGATCCTTCGCGGCGCGGAGATTGTCGATCCCGATACAGCGGTAACGGTTATCAAAATGAAAGACGACGTGATGCTCCCGATAGGCTCCCTGATAATACTGATCCACCATGCTGCGCAGTTTTTTCTCGGTGGGGCGCAGCGATTCTTTGGAGGACGCGGCCGCCGTCCGCAGGCCATACAGCGTGGAGACCGACGTCAGAAGCCGCGCGATCTTTTCTCCGACGCCCGGAACGCGCATCAGTTCTTCGGGGCTTGCGCTGAGGATCCCGTCGATCGTGCCGAAGGCAAGGAAGAGATATTTCGCGGTCGGATTGGTATCCCGATAGGAGACGACGTGATAAAGGAGCATTTCGAGCAGTTCGTGCGTCTCGAAAGCGTCCGCTCCGCCGCGAAGATATTTCTCCCGCATCCTTGTGCGATGTCCGCTGTGGATCGACTCCTGCATCGGTGCTCCTCCTCTCTTTTTGCAAAGTTTTGTTTGCTTATTTGGATTTTTTGTGTCTTTCGGCGTCCTCGGCGCGCCCCTCTTCGGTCAGTTCATGCGAGACGGGGATCGCAAATCCCGCGGGCTTTGTGAGCTCCAGCATACAGATCTTCATCCCCTGCGCGCAAAACGCCGTCTCATACTCGGTCATCACGTTTTCCGCCGCGCGCTCCGAAGCGTGCAGATCTCTCGTGACGAACGCCGGGGAAAGCCCGACGGCGGCGATCTCTTCCAGCGTGAAATCGAAAAGCCCGGTATTGTCGGTCTTGAAAAGGATCCGACCGCCGTCTTTCAGAAGCGAAAGATAGAGCGAGAGATACCGCCGGTGCGTCAGGCGGCGCTTGGCATAGCCTTTTTTCGGCCACGGATCCGAGAAATTCAGATAGATGCGGTCGACCGTTCCGGGGGCGAAAAGCAGGGCGAGGTTGTCCGCCGTATCCACCAGAAAGCGCAGATTTTCAAGGCTTCCGTCCGCCTGATTCTGCGCCGCGGCACGCTCGGCGGCCAGCACCGCGCAGTCGCTGACGCGCTCCATGGCGAAGTACAGCGCGTCGGGATGCCGCCTCGCCGTCTCACAGGCGAATCCGCCCTTGCCGGCTCCGATCTCGATATAGACCGGGCGGTTCTGCGCCTCTGCTACGCCTCTGTCGGCGATCCACTCCGCGCAGGCGGAGAGCCGGGCGGCGCCGTTTTTCTTTTTGCGCATCCTCATGACTGCCCTTCCTCTTGTCCGCGATTGAATTCGAGAAGCTCCAGGCCGGGGTTATCCTCCAGCACCCAGCGGATCGCCCACTCGCTCGTGAAGATCAGAAGGTTGTTGCCGCGGAAATCCTGCACCCATTTGGTGTCGTGCGAAAGCTTCAGTTTTTTCATATCGGTCGCGGGATCCTTCACCCAGCGGATCTGCTGATAGGCGAGATCGGTGCGGCGCAGGTCGCAGCCGTATTCGTTTTTGAGCCGGTATTCGAGCACCTCGAATTGCAGAACGCCGACCACGCCGACGATCACGCGCTCAAGACCGCTGTTCGGCTCGAAGAAGATCTGGATCGCGCCTTCCTGGGCGATCTGATTCATCCCCTTGGCGAACTGCTTGCGCTTCATCGAATCCACCTGCTCCACGACGGCGAAATGCTCCGGTGCGAAGGTCGGAATGCCGTCGAAGCGGAGTTTCATTCCCCTCTCGCAGACGGTGTCGCCGATCGAGAAGATGCCGGGATCGAAAATGCCGATGATATCCCCGGCGTACGCCTCGTCGATCACCTCGCGCTCGGACGCCATCATCTGCTGCGGCTGGGAGAGCTTCGCGGTCTTGTCGCCCTGCACGTGGTAGTACTCCTTCGCGCGGTCGAAACGGCCGGAGCAGATGCGCATAAAGGCGATGCGGTCGCGGTGCGCCTTGTTCATATTCGCTTGGATCTTGAAGACGAAGGCGGTAAATCTCTCGTCGAAGGGATCGACGGTGACCTCTCCGGCGCGGCGCGGCAGCGGCGGGGTCGTCATTTTCAGGAAATGTTCGAGGAAGGGCTCGACGCCGAAATTGTTCAGCGCCGATCCGAAGAAGACCGGCGAGAGCTTTCCGTGCCGGACGGCTTCGAGATCGAAATCGAAGGACGCGCCGTCGAGCAGTTCCACCTGCTCGCAGAGTTCGACGCGCTGTTTTTCGCCGATCAGCGCGTCAAGCTTTTCGGTATCGCGGATGTCGCAGTCCACGCCCCGGATGCGCTCGCGGCCGCGGTGCGAATCCGAGAAGGAGAGGATGCTCTTCGCGTCCCGGTCGTATACCCCCTTGAAGCTCTGTCCGCAGCCGATCGGCCAGTTCATCGGGTAGGTCCCGATGCCGAACTCATGCTCCAGCTCGTCGAGCAGGTCGAAGGGATCGCGCGCCTCGCGGTCCATCTTATTGATAAAGGTAAAGATCGGGATGTCCCGCATCGCGCAGACCTTGAACAGTTTTCTCGTCTGCGGCTCGATGCCCTTCGCCGCGTCGATGACCATGACGGCGCTGTCCGCCGCCATCAGCGTGCGGTAGGTATCCTCCGAGAAATCCTGGTGTCCCGGAGTATCGAGCAGGTTGATGCAATATCCCTCGTATTCAAATTGCAGCACCGAAGAGGTGATCGAAATGCCTCTCTGTTTTTCGAGGTCCATCCAGTCGGAGACCGCGTGCTTGTCGCTCTGCTTGCCCTTGACCGATCCGGCGGACTGGATCGCGCCGCCGTAAAGCAAAAACTTCTCGGTCAGCGTGGTCTTACCGGCGTCGGGGTGCGAGATGATGGCAAAGGTCCTTCTTCGGTTGATTTCAGAATGTAGATCGGACATATTCACTCCATTGTTTTTTTGGTTTCCGTTTTGGGGTTGCGACCGCCTTCAGGTGATCGATTCGTAAATGCCGCCCGGAATGAACTCCCGGATCAGCGAATCTTCGGGGATCAGATCGATATCCATCGCCGGGATACAGCGCAGAATGCCGTGAACGACCTCGGCGTAAGGACTCCGCTCCACCACCTCCGGCGTGATCAGCGCGTCGGCAAACGGCTTCATCACCGAAAGCTCAAAGCTGTGGAAGGTATCGAAATAAATATCCGCGCGGTCACGGTAAGGATAGAGATACTTGCGCTCGCCGTCCAGAACCGACTCCCAGACCGAGAGCGTCCGCATCGCGCTCATGCCGCGGTAGAGATTATCCCGCACCACGCGGCGGATAAAGCGGATCTTCTTTCCCGAAATCAGGCGGTCACCGCCCGATTCGATATTGGTCGAAACGCTGATGAACAGCTTCAGCATCTCGTCCGACGGCAGATCCGAAAGGATCGGATTCAGCGCGTGAATGCCCTCGATGATGACGCATTGGCGCGCCTTCGCCTCGTACCCGGTCTCCCCCGACCGCATCCCGGTCGAAAAATCGTACTTCGGGATGACGAAATCCCTGCCCGCGATGATGTCGGCGAGCGTTTTGTGGATCAGGGAAATATCGAGCGCTTCGGGATGCTCAAGATCCCGCTCGCCCCCCTCCAGCCGAGGATAGGTCGGATCGTCGGCGTTGCGATAGAAATTGTCGAGCGAAACGACGAGCGCCGCCTCGCCTCGCGCACGGATGGCGTCGGCGATCAGGTTGGCGCTGGTGGTCTTTCCGGAGCTGGACGGCCCGGCGAGCATCACGACGCGCACCCCGTCTCCGACGATGCGGTCGGCGACCTCCGCGACTCTGTTGTGATAGGCGGCTTCCGCGTCCGCGACCGCCTTTTTCGGATCGCTCATAGTTTTCAGTAAAGTATTCAGTTCGAGTTCCGGCATGATATGTGTTACCGCACGAAGACAGAGCGAGGCTTCCCTCGCCGCCGTTTTCAGTGCCGGGGGCTGCCTTGACGCCCCTGCCGTTTTGAAACGACGCATCGACCATCCGACTGGCGGTTTCTCCTTTTTTCAAAAATTTTTTAGTCGGTTCGGATGGATTTTGATATTCGGTTTTTGCCCGCTACGTCCCGGCGGCGGGCGGCGCCTTTCAGTATCCGCTGATGGGAAGGTCCTCGTTGTCCTTTCCCTTCTCGATCGCGCGGACGACGACGTAATAGGAGGTCGTCGGATTGACCTCTACGAGCACCCGGTCTCCGACCTTGCGCCCCATCAGCGCGCCTCCGAGCGGAGACTCCTTGCTGACGAAGCCGAGCAGCGCGTTCTGGCGCAGGGTGGTGACGATCTGGATGCGCTTCTCGGCGCCGATCTTTTCGTTGAACACCGTCACGTAATCGAAGAGACAGACCTTGTCGGCGTCCTCCGCGATCTCGATGACCTTCGCCGTCCGGATCATCGATTCGAGATAGCGGATGCGGCCTTCGTTGCGCCGCTTCTCGCGCTTGGCTTCCTTGTATTCGGCATTTTCGGAGAGATCGCCGAACTCGCGCGTCCGCTTCATCTCCGCAAGCAGCTGAGGACCGAGGACCGTCTGCCGATAGGCGATCTCCTCCTCCATTTTTTTGATGTCGACCGAAGTCAGCTCATCATACATAATATTCGCCTTCTTTTCTGAATTTGCTTTCGTCTCACACCGGCCAGAGCGACGCGTATTCCACCGGGAAGAGGAGCAGCGAAAGCACCGCGATCAGCACGCCGAACGCCGAGCCGGCGAGGATCTGATAGGGGTTATGCCCCACCAGCACCTTCAGCTTTTCCGCCCGGATCTGTTTGTCTTTTTCGAGGAACTGCGCGTTGAACGCGTCGGCAAGCTGCCGGATGGTCACCGCCTGCTTCCCCGTTTCGCGGCGAACGCCCATCGCGTCGTGCATCACGATAAACGCCAGCACCGCCGCGACCGCAAAAACCGGCGTCCCCACGCCGCAGCACCAGCCGCACATCACCGCCATCGAGGTCACGAACGCCGAATGACTGCTCGGCATTCCGCCGTCCCCGAACAGGCGCGTAAACTGAAATTCATGATTGGTGATCGAGGCGACCACCATCTTGGTAAATTGCGCGAGAAGCCACGCCGCCACCGGCGTCCATAAAACGCGGTTGGTCAGCAAAGCAAGAATTTCGGTACCGATCGTCATATCGTCGCCCCTCCTCTTCCGTCTTTTCCGGATATGCATCCTAATATTTATGTGCGCCCGTATGCGCATAATTACGCACGCGCCGGTGCGCACTGAATTTTATTATACCAAAAGAAAGCGGAAAAAGCAAGACTTTTTTATAATATTATCGATTCCCGCAGAAAATTCCGCGAAAACTGTGCGCCCCGCCGCCGTCGCCGCATGTTCCGCCCCGGCCGCGCATAAAATTCTCAGACGGCGCCCGAAAAGGGCTTGACAAAACGCTTTTCGCGTGCTATAATAGGTACAAACTCATCGGGGGAGTAGCGAACGGCTTCGCCGCAGCGAGTCAACAGTCCCGGCATTCCGCCTGGCTCGCCTTTATTCGCAAGACTCATGTGTTCTGCGGGCGGCAGACATATGCTTCCTCGGTTTCGCCGCCGCGCCGCCGCGCGGTTTTTTATTTGCCGAAAGGAGATTTATGGACATTCTTTTCTTCTTGAACAACGCCCTGCTCGGCGTCGCCCTTGCGATGGACGCCTTCTCGGTCTCTCTCGCCAACGGCCTCGCCGATCCGCAGATGCGCCCGAAAAGGATCTTCGCCATCGCCGGCACCTTCGCCTTTTTTCAATGGTTTATGCCGATGCTCGGCTGGGTGTGCGTTTACTATTTCGTCTCGGCGTTCGAGGCGTTCCGCCCCGCCGTCCCCTGGATCGCCCTCCTGCTCCTGCTCTTCCTCGGCGTCCGAATGATCGTCGAAGGGCTGCGTAAAAAAGAGGAGAAGACGACCGCCGCGCTGACCTTCGGCGCGCTCCTGCTTCAGGGCGTTGCCACCTCGATCGACGCGCTCTCCTCCGGCTTCACCTTCGTCAGCTCCGCATACGCCTTCCGGGAGGCGATGGTCGCCTCGCTCCTCATCGCCGCCGTCACCTTCGTCATCTGCGTCGGAGGCGTTCTGATCGGGCGGAAATTCGGCGCGGTTTTCGAGAAAAAAGCCGCCGTCCTCGGCGGCGCGATCCTCATCCTGATCGGGGTCGAGATCTTTGTAAAAGGCGTATTTTTCTAACTATTATTAGCATAATATCGATAAATAAGGATTCTAATGTAAAGGAAATATAAAAAATGGTACTCTCGATTTTTCTCTTTGCTGTCGGTCTTGTCTGCCTGATCAAGGGCGGAGATTGGTTCGTGGACGGCGCGGCTGGCGTCGCAAAACGCTTCCGCCTGCCTGAGCTTCTCATCGGCGCGACGGTCGTCTCCATCGGAACGACGCTGCCGGAAGTCATGGTCTCGGCGACCTCGGCGTTTGAAGGCCACAGCGCCATCGCCTACGGCAACGCCATTGGCTCGATCATCTGCAACACCGCGCTGATCGCCGCGATCCCCATCGTCGCAAAGCCCGGTCCGGTCAACGCGAAGACCTTCCGCACCCCCGTCTTTTTCTTCTTCGGCGCGGAGGCGCTCTATATCGTCATCTCCTACGCGGTCGGGCGTTTTGACCGCCCGGTCGGCATCGCCCTGCTCGTCCTCTTCGTCATTTATATGATCGTCACGGTCCTTTCAATGAAGAAAAATCCCGGCGATCCGCAGGTCGATCTCCCCGAAGAAGCCGAAGAGGAGCCGCAGAAAAAGCCGCTCTTCCCTGCCTACGCCGCCTTCAAGGACAAGCATTCGCTGCTTTTCCAGATCGTCGATCTCGTCGTCGGCGCGGCGCTGATCGCCGTCGGCGCAAGGCTGCTCGTCGATAACGGCACCAAGATCGCCGAAGCGCTCGGCGTTCCCGAATCGGTCATCGCGCTGACCTTCGTCGCCCTCGGTACGTCGCTTCCCGAACTCGTCACCGCCATCACCGCCCTCATCAAGGGACACGGCGCGCTCTCGCTCGGCAACGTCGTCGGGGCAAACCTCTTCAACCTCGTCCTCGTCTCCGGCGCGGCGATCACCATCCGCCCCTTCGATATCCCCGCCGAAACGCGCATCTTCGGGCAGAACGCCTCGCTCGTCCTCGACGTGCCGCTCAGCCTGCTCGTGATGGCGATCCTGACGGTCCCGGCGCTCCTGCGCGGCAAGCTCTCGCGCTGGCAGGGTATCTTGCTCCTTGCGATCTATCTCGCCTATACCGTCCTGCAATTCGTCCTTCCCGCCATTGCATAAGCAAACTTTTGTTTGCATTTAACTAAAAAATATGAAGCTGCATCACCGATTGCGCATCACCTCCTTCCAGATCATTCTGCTCGGCTTCGCCGGCATGATCCTTCTCGGAGCGCTCCT
>CADBPA010000124.1 GCA_902796505.1 uncultured Ruminococcus sp. | reverse complement strand
CCGGAGCCGTCCGCGCCGTAGAGCCTTGCCTGCGCGGCGGAGGCCTTATACTGCATCGTCACCGCGCGGCGGACAGCGGAAAGATCGAATCCCATCGCCCGGACGGCGGCGTTGTATTCCGACTCGGATCCGCCGGCTTTGTTTGCGAGAAGATCCGAGAGAAGCCGGTCGATATTTTTTTCGTCTTCCCCGGTCAGCTTCCCCGCC
Organism: uncultured Ruminococcus sp.; assembly: GCA_902796505.1. Lineage (GTDB taxonomy): Bacteria > Bacillota > Clostridia > Oscillospirales > CAG-272 > UBA1740. The sequence continues at coordinate 7,163 of CADBPA010000124.1, read as the reverse complement.
CGGTCAAAGAGCGAGGAGGCGACGAGCAGAGACGAAAGATACTCCTTTGTCCGCTCGCAGAGAAGCTCGCGGTAGCTCTTCCCCGGCGCGCCGGTATACGCAGACGCGTCCGAAGAGAGAAATTCCCCGTCGTCGGAGGGGGAGATCCCGGCGCGCGCAAGAGAGGCGAAGAGCGAATATTTTGCGTAGCGCGCAAGGTAGTTCAGCATCTTGCCGTCCACGCCGCGCGCGTCGTATAACACGACGTAGGAGGAGCGCCGCACGAGCGTTACCGTCAGCAAAACGGCGCCGAGCAACAGCGCGAGAATCGCAAGAATGCAAACAATAATGAGAAAAACGTTTCGTTTTTTCGGCTTTGCCGGGCTTTTTGCATCCATACGGCGTTCCTCCTTTTCAGTATTTCTTTTGATATTTCCGCCGCGCGCGGATCACCTTGTCGGGCATGACGCTCCTCCTCTGCGACGGAGGCGGAGGAGGGGGCGGCGCGGGCGGTTTTTTCTCCTCTTTCGGAGGAGCGGGATATTCTTTCATCAACTCGACGTACCGGCTGAGGATCGAGACGGCGCGCGCGAGCGCCTCGTCGAGCGTTTTGATCCGGACGCCGACCGAGAGCGAGGGGAAGGAGCGGATCTCAAGCCCCGGATTTTCGACCACGATCTCCGACCAGAGCGGAAGGTTCGGCTCGTCGGTGAAGAAGGTCAGCCGACCGAGGTCGTAGCAGACGCGCCGGATCCTCGCCTGCGCCGCCAGCGCGCGCGTGAGCGAGACCGAAAGCAGCCGCTCGGTCGCCTTCGGCAGATCGCCGAAGCGGTCGGTGAACTCGTCCGCGACGTCCGAGAGGTCCTCTTTCGTGCGGATGAGCGAAATTTTCTTGTACATTTCCATCCGCTGCGCCGGCGTGCGGATATAATTTTCGGGAATATTGGCGTCGGTTCTGATCTCGACGGTCGCCTCGAAGGGCGGCTCGACCGTCTGTCCGTTCTCTTCCAGAACGGCTTCATTGAGCAGGCGGACGTAGAGGTCGTATCCGACGCTCTCGATATAGCCGTGCTGTTCGGGACCGAGCAGATTTCCGGCGCCGCGGATCTCGAGATCCCGCAGCGCGATCTTGAAGCCTGCGCCGAACTCGGCGAACTCCCGGATCGCCGAGAGCCGCTTTTCCGCCACCTCCGAGAGGACTTTTCCCGCGCGGTAGGTGAAATATGCGTAGGCCTGCCTCGCGCTTCTGCCGACGCGGCCGCGGATCTGATGCAGCTGCGAGAGCCCCATGCGGTCGGCGTCCTCGACGATGAGGGTATTGGCGTTCGGCAGGTCGATGCCGGTCTCCACGATGGAGGTGCAGACCAGAACGTCGATCTCGCCGCGGACGAGTCCCTGCCAGATATCCTCGATCTCTTCTTTTTCTTTTCGCCCGTGGGCGACGGCGACGCGCGCCTCCGGGATCGCCGCGGTGATCTTATCCGCGCGATACTCGATGTCCTCGATGCGGTTGCGCATATAGAGCACCTGTCCGCCGCGGGCAAGCTCCCGGCGGATGGCGGAGAAGATCATTTCGTCGTCGTGCTCCAGCACGTAGGTCTGCACCGGGCGGCGGTCGCCGGGCGCTTCGTCCAGCACCGAGATGTCGCTGATGCCGGTCAGAGCCATATTCAGCGTGCGCGGAATGGGCGTCGCCGTCATGGTCAGAACGTCCACGTTCTTCGCGATCTCCTTGAGCTTTTCCTTCTGCGAAACGCCGAAGCGCTGTTCCTCGTCGATGATGAGAAGTCCGAGATCGTGAAACTTCAGCTCCTTCGAGAGCAGGGCGTGCGTTCCGATCAGAAGATCGATCTCGCCGCGCGCGACTCTGCGAAGCACCGCGCTCCTCTCTTTCGACGAGGAGAACCGGGAGAGCATGGCGATATTGACGGGATAGCCGCGCATACGCGAGATCGCCGTCTGATAATGCTGCAGGGCAAGAATGGTGGTCGGCACGAGAAAGGCGACCTGCTTGCCCGCGAGAATGGCTTTGAACGCCGCGCGGATGGCGACCTCGGTCTTTCCGAATCCGACGTCACCGCAGAGCAGGCGATTCATCGGAATCGGCCGCTGCATATCCTTGCGGATGTCCTCGATCGCGTCGAGCTGCGCGTCGGTCGGCTCGAAGTCGAACGCCTCGGCAAATTCCCTCTCCATTGCCGATTCGGCGGGAAAGGCGAAGCCGGGCTTGCGCGCGCGCTCGGCGTAAAGCGCGATGAGTTTCTGCGCGAGGTCACGGGCGGCGGCTTTGGCTTTCGTTCTCGCCTTCTGCCAATCTCCCCCTCCCATCTGGGAGAGCTTGACGCTGCCGTCCTCGGCGTGCGCGCCGACGTATTTGGAGATGACCTCCAGCCGGTCGCAGGGGATGAAGAGTTTATCCGTTCCGGCGTAGCGGACGGTGATATAGTCCTTCGTCACCCCGTCAATGCGGACGGTGGAGATCCCCTCGAAGCGGCCGATGCCGTAGCTTTCGTGCACCACGTAGTCGCCGACCGAGAGATCGGCATAGCTCATCAGCCGCTCGCCGGCGTTACCGCTTCTTTTCAGATTTCTCTGCCGGCGCCGGTGCGCCATCACGGCGCGCCCTTCGTCTTTCGTCATCGAAAGCAGGGCGATGCGCGGCATAATGAGGTCGAAGCCCTCGCACTCCCCCTGCGAAAGATAGACCACGCCGGGATGAAGCGCCGAAGCGTCGGGATCGCCTTCGGGCAGCGCGGCGTGCGGAACGCCGCGGTCGGCAAGCGTTGCGGCAAGCGAATCCGATCCGGCTTTGTTTTCGGAGAGCAGGAGGACGCGGTAGCCGGTTTTGATCAGCGTGTCGATATCCTCAAGGAGCATATACGGGTTATCGCCGTAGGCGACCGTGCGGCGGGTGCGGAAACCGAAAAGCCCCGCGAGCCGCAGATCGCCGACGCCGCCCGAAAAGGGGTTGACGTGGATCGGAAGATTTTCGTCGAGAAAGCGGTCGAAGTCCTGCGCGTCCGCACTGTACTGCGCCGCCTCGGCCGTTACGAGACCGCGCGAGAGCAGGAGCGTTCGCTCCTCGGCGAGCGACGCGAGCGAAGCCTTCATCTCCTCCTTCACCGCCGCCGTTCCGACAAGAAAGACGACCGCGCGGGGGAAGGTGGTAAAATAGGAGAGCAGATTTTCCCGGCTCTCGTAAACGAGGCCGAGATATTTATCGGCAAAGTCCGCCGCAAGGTTTGCCGTCAGGATCTGCTTTTCATGCGCAAGCGTTTGCAGGACGGTCGGCTCGCTTGCTTTTTTGATCAGTTTTTCAATATTTTGCAGAATACGCGCTTTCGCCTCGACAGAGAGAAGCACCTCCCCGGCGGGAAGCAGTTTCACCTCGTCGCACGGACTCGTCGCGCGCTGGGAGATCGGATCAAAACGGGTGATGCGGTCGATCTCATCGCCGAAAAACTCGACGCGCACCGGCTCGTCTCCGGCGTCCGGGAAGAAATCGACGATGCCGCCGCGATGGGCGAACTGCCCGGCGCCGTCCACCGTATCGGTGTGCGAAAAATTCAGCAGAAGAAGCCGGGAGACGAGGTCCTCCGGCGACAGGGTATCCCCGGCGCGAAAGCCGCAGGAAAGATCGAGCAGAAGCGGCTCCGGGATGGTATAGGAAAGCGCGGCGGACGGCGTTGCGACGACGGCGTCGAGCGACGACGCGGTGACCGCGGAAAGCACCGAAAGCCTCTCACGCTCTGTGTCATGGGAGGCGGACATATCGGTGAAGATCAGATCGCGCTTGCGATAGGTGCGCGCCGCGAGGCCTGCGGCGTTCAGAACGGCGGAGAGCTTCTCTCCTTCCTCGTCGCCTCCGACGAGCAGAAGCACGGGTGCGCCGGACGCCTCTCTCGCGTCCCGGACAGCCTCGCAGAGAAACGCCGTCTGCGCGCCTCCCGAAAGCCCATTGATGACGATGGGGAGCGAGCGGTTTTCCGCAAGGTCCTCCCGCATGGTCTGCATCGCGGCGGCATATTCGCGGTCGGCGCGGATCAGAGATGAAAATCGGGGTTTGTTCATATTATTTCGAGTACTTGGTCATCGCCTCGTCGATCTTTCCGGAAAGGATCAGAGCGGCGGCGTCGGCGATCTTCGGCAGCTCCTCGCGGATGATGGCGAGGTCCGCCGTGGGAAATTTGCTGAGGACGAAATCGGCGAGATCGTAATCGGGCGAGGGCTTCTGCCCCACCCCGATCTTGATGCGGGGAAAATTCTCGGAGCCGATGTGTTCTATAATGCTTTTGAGTCCGTTGTGTCCTCCCGCCGATCCCTTGCGGCGGATGCGCATCATGCCGGGGGAAAAGGAGATCTCGTCGTGCAGGATCAGGATATTCTCCGGGGGGATCTTGTAAAACGCCGCCGCCTCCTGCAGGGCGACGCCGGAATTGTTCATAAAGGTCTGCGGCTTCATCAGAAGCGCGCGCACGCCTCCGAGATCGGCTTCGGCGACCAGCGCGTGAAATTTCGCCGTCCGAAGATCGGCGTTCACCGACGCCGCGACCGCGTCCACGGCGAGAAAGCCGGCGTTGTGGCGCGTATTCTCGTAAGCCGTGCCGGGATTGCCGAGCCCGGCGACGATATGCGTGATCGGCAGTTTCGGCGCCGCGGGTTTTTCAATGCGGCGGAAAAGATCGAATATGTTCATTCCTTTTCGGTTTCCTCTTCTTTGATGAGGATCAGGTCTTTTGCATAGGGCAGTTTCGCGATCGCGTCGCAGAGCGTATGCCACTCGGCGAGCTTATGATGGCGGCGGGCGTAGTAGATGTTGATCAGGACTTCGTAGTTGAGCGAGACGGTGCGCATCTGGTTGAAGGAGGTCGGCAGAAGCTGGATCATATTGTGCCAATGCTCCGGCTCTTTCGTTTCGAGATACGCCTGCCGCTCGGATTCGAGGAAGGCAATCACGCCGTCCAGAACGGCAAGCCCACCGTCGGTCATCCGTTCGCAGGAGAAGGTCTCGCGCGTGAACGGAAGCGCGGCGATCTTATGCATCGTCGAGCAGGAGTTGGCGACCGTTCCGACCTTATAGGTGTCAAATTCCTTCCACCAATAGAGCGGCGCGGTGATATCCATCGAGACGAAGATCTGGCGCAGATACTTTCTGTGGTCGCTCCCGGCGCGGGCGAGGCGCTTGGCGAGCGAGAGATCGTTCTCGCCGAGGATAAAATTGCCGCTCTCGTCGTATCGGCTGTCCATGCGCGCCCAGCTGTTCATCGGGTTGCGCGCGCCGCGAATGGCGTTTTCGATATTCATCACACTGGTCCGTTCTACAAGCAGCATAATTTCCTCCTCGCAGGCCGTCGCCTGACGCTTTCGGTGAATTTTGCGGAAAGCCCTGCCGTCCGGCAGGATCCCGCGTATTATAAAGATACCGAAAACTATTGTAACATAAACGCGCGCGAATGTCAACGGGTTTTGCAAAAACGGGCAAGAAAAGGAAGGAGGCGCCGCCGCGCGATCCTCTCTTGACAAATCGCGGCGCTTGCGGTATAATGGAGAGGAATTCAGGAAAGGGGGACGACCGATGCCCGAACATCCCTTCCCTCCGGTTTTTGACGAGCGATCCCGCATTCTGATCCTCGGCTCTTTTCCTTCGGTGAAATCGAGGGAAACGGCGTTTTTTTACGGCCATCCGCAAAACCGCTTCTGGCCGCTTCTCGCCCGGCTGCTCGGAGAGAGAAAGCCGGAGAGCGTGGAGGAAAAGACGCGCCTTCTCCTCTCGCGCAGGATCGCGCTCTGGGACGTGGTCGCCTCCTGCGAGATCCGGGGCAGCTCGGATCTTTCGATCAAAAACGCCGAGGCAAACGATCTCTCACGCATTTTCGCCGAGGCGCAGATCCGCGCGATCTTCTGCAACGGCAAGACTTCCTTTGCGCTCTATCGCAAACTTTTGCTGCCGAAAACCCGCCGCGAGGCGATCTGCCTTCCCTCCACTTCCCCGGCAAACGCCGCGTGGAACGAGGATCGTCTTTTCGATTCGTGGAAGATCATTTTGCAGGAAATTTGAGAAGAAAAGCAAACTTTTCTTTGCATAAAAAGAAAAATCCACCTGAAAGCATAGAGGAAAACGCTATGAAAATCGGAATCATAGACTACGCCTATACGCGCCCATACGGCGTGGAAGAAGGCTTTCTCCGCGCCGCGGAACACGGCTACGAAACGCTCGACTGCAATATTTTCACCGACGTAAGATCGCCGATCTTCGGCATGGCGCTGCCGGAATTCGAGCGGGAGATGAAGCGTTACCGCGCCGCGTTTGCCTCGGCAGGTCTCTCCGCCTCTCAGGCGCACGGCCCGTGGCACAGCCCGGACGATTACGCGACCGAGGAGGCGCGGAAATTTCAATTTGACGCAATGGTCCGCTCGCTTTACGGAGCGGCGTATCTCGGCTGCGAAAATCTTGTTCTTCATTATATTATGCCGACCGGTGCGGTAGACCGCGATCTTGACGAAGCGAGAAAGATCAATCTCGCCTTTTTCGCAGACCTCGTCCGCGAAGCCGAAAGGATCGGCGTTGCCGTCTGCATCGAGAATATGCCCTTCCTCGGACAGGGGCTTGCCCGGCCGAAAGAGGTGCTCTCGCTCGTCAGGGAGCTCGACTCTGACTTCTGCCGCGTCTGCCTCGATACCGGGCACGCGGCGATCTTCGGAATTCGTCCGGGAGACGCCGTCCGCGCCATCGGACGAGACTTTCTGCGCGTTCTCCACGTTCACGACAACGACGGCGCGCGCGATCTACACCTTCCGCCCTTCTCCGGCGTGATCGACTGGGAGGACTTCTCCTCCGCGCTCCGGGAGATCGGGTTTGCCGGCTCTCTTTCGCTGGAAACCGCGGTGCCGAAGGAGATCCCGATCGGCGAAGAGCGCGACCGTAAGGAGCGCGAACTCGCCGCTCTGGCAAGAAAAATCGCCGGAAGATAAGCACGGCCGCAAAGAGCGCGAGCTTGCCGCTCCGGCAAAAGATCGCCGGCGGATAAGCGCCTCCCATTTGCAATATCAATAGAAAGACCAAGATCGGAAAACGACCTTGGTTTTTACTTTTTTCGCGGTTTTGCGGAGAAACAAAAAACTCCCGCGGCGGTATGCCGCGGGAGAAAAGAGGAGAAAATGGATGAATTATTCGTACTGAGCGG
>CADBPA010000123.1 GCA_902796505.1 uncultured Ruminococcus sp. | reverse complement strand
CAAAAGAGAAGAAAAACGGTGTTTTCCTCGTCCGTCTGTTCTGCCGCGATCTTCTGGATCCGCTTCACGGACGGGCAGGTCGAGTCGAAGATCCGGAGATTCGGATACCGCCCGCAAAGCCCGGACAGCGCCCGACCCGTCTCTTCGGTGACGCCGTGCGTGCGCAGGATCAGAGCGACCGGCCTGCCGTCCGAGGAATCCAGCACCGAGGGAAGTTCTTCGATCCCGATCGAACGAACGCCGCGCCTTTCGAGCTCTTCGCAGTAGAGGCGGTTGTGGATCAATTTTCCGAGCGTATAGACCGCGCCGTCTTTTCCGTATTCGGCGATCGCTCGTTTCACCATCCCGTCCGCCCGGCGGACGCCGGGGCAGAATCCGGCGTATTCCGAAATACGGATCATTCGGACTTCTCCTTCGCCGGATCGTTTGCGTCGGAACGCGGATACGAGCCGCAGCCGCCGAGTTCACAGATCTCGGAGAAGATCTTTTCGGTCGCCGCTTTGTACTCGGAGAAGCCGCCCTTTTCAAATCCGAATTCGGAATATAGGATCGGTTTTCCGACGTAGAGATCCAGCCGTTTCATAAAGCCGTACTTGAAATCTTTCGGGCAGAGACAGATCGGAACGACCGGGACTTTTGCGCGATAGGCGATCAGCCCGGCGCCGTTTTTGATCGGCGTTTCGGTCGGCGGGACGGCAGGGTAGCGATGCCCCTGCGGAAAGATCACGATCGGAGCGCCGCCCTTCGCGGTCGCGACCGCGTTTTTGAGCGCGTCCACGTCGTTTCCGGTGCGGTCGAGGCTGATGGCGCCGAGTCCTTTGATCAGCAGGCGGAAGCCGGGAATTTGAAACCATTCCTTTTTCGCAATAAAGCGCACCTGCCGGGGAAATACGGCGGCGATCGCCAGAACGTCCCGGATCCCGATATGGTTGGAGCAGATCAGGCATCCGCCCTCGCGCGGAATGTTTTCCTTTCCGTGAACGCGGATGTTGCAGAAGAAGCGAACGAACGGTCCGAGCAGATAGCGGAAAAACATATAGAAGGCGCTGCCGCGTTTTTTTCTCGCTTTTTGAACCTTTTTTACGATTTTAAGAACGGCGCCGATCGTTTCCTCCTGCGTCAGATCGGAATTGTCCAGCAGGATCGAATCCTCTGCCGGAACGCAGGGGGCAATGGCTCTTGTCGAGTCTTGAAGGTCGCGCTCGTTCATCTCGGCAAGAACTTTTTCGTAGGTCGTTTCGATCCCGCGTTCCTTCAGCTCGGTAAAGCGGCGCATGGCGCGCGCTTCCGGCTTCGCCGTCAGGAAGATCTTGACTTCGGCGTCGGGAATAATGACCGTTCCGATGTCCCGCCCGTCCATGATCACGCTGTTTTTCGCGGCGAATTCTTTTTGCGTATTCAGCAGGAAAGCGCGCACCGCCGGGATCTTGCTGACGTCGGACGCCGCCATGGAGATCTCCTGCGTGCGGATCCTGTCGCCGACGTCGGTGCCGCCGAGCAGGATCTTCTGCTTTCCGTCCTCGAAGGTCAGGTCCAGCCTGACGTCGGGAAGCCTTGCCGCTACGCCGTCCTCATCCGACGTATCCACGCCGGCGTTTTTCATAAAGAGACCGACCGTCCGGTAAAGCGCCCCGGTGTCCATATACGGAATGCCGAGTTTTTTGGCAACGCTTTTGGCAACGCTGGATTTTCCGGCGCCGCCCGGTCCGTCTATCGCAATTCTGATCATAATTTTTATCCCTTTTCTTGTAATGCGGCCGATCTGCCGGCCAGAAATCCGGTCGAGAAGGCGATCTGCAGATTGAATCCGCCGGTATATGCGTCAAGATCGAGTATTTCTCCGGCAAAATACAGCCCTTCGACCAGTTTGGAACTCATATTCTTCGGGTTGACTTCGGTGACGCGAACGCCGCCGGAGGTCACGATCGCCTCTTCGATCGGCCGAAAACGCAGAAGCATTACCCGGAAGTCTTTCAGCGTGCGCAGGATCGCGCGGCGCTCCTCTTTGGTGATCGCGTTGACCTTTTTGCGCGGATCCACGCCGGTCATCCGTGCGAATACCGGGATCATTTTTGCCGGAAGCAGCGCTCCGAGCGAGTTGATGAAATCGCGGTTCTTTTCCGCCCGGAAATCCGAAAGGAGGCGCGCGTCGAGCGTTTTTTCATCCAATGCGGGTTTCAGATCGATCGAAAGCGTCAGCTCGGAAAGATCGTATCCGCGAAGTCTTGCCGAGGCGGAGAGGATGACCGGTCCGGATACGCCGAAATGCGTGAACAGCATCTCGCCGAAATCTTCGTAAACGGTCTTGCCGTCCGCGCGGAGTACTTTTATCGCGACGTTGCGGAGCGAAAGCCCCATCATCTCGCCGCAGATCCCGCCCTTACATTCGATCGGAACGAGGGAAGGGATCAGCTCGGTGACGCTGTGGCCGAGGCGGCTCGCCAGCGCGTAGCCCGATCCGTCCGATCCGGTCAGGGGATAGGATTTTCCGCCGGTCGCAAGGATCACGGCGTCAAAACGCTCGTCTCCCCGATCGGTGACGACCGAGATGCCGCCCTCTTCTTTTTTGAGAGCGCGCACGTGGCTGAACCTGACCGGAACGCCCTCGATATAGTTTTTCATCGCCTCGACGATCGAGGAGGCTTTGTCGCTCTGGGGATAAACGCGGTTACCGCGCTCGGTTTTCAGCGGAACGCCGAGCCCCTCGAAGAACGCCATCGTGTCCTCCGGCGAGAGCGCGTTCAGCGCGCTGTAAAGAAAGTGCGGATTTGCCGTTACGTTTTCGAGAAATTCGGGCAGGGGACAATGATTGGTCAGATTGCATCGGCCCTTCCCGGTGATGGCGAGCTTTTTGCCGAGTCTGCCGGAGTGGTCGAACAAAACGACCTCCGCTCCGTAGGAGCGCGCGGTCCCGGCAGCCATCATTCCGGCTGGCCCGCCTCCGATCACGGCGATACGGTTTCTCTCGTCCGCCATCAGTTTTTCGTATAGACGCTGTATTCGTCCCAGATCTTTTCAAGACGATTGAAGCGTTCGACGATCAGCCGCTCGCGGCGGTTGGTGATCTCCACGATGATGGCGTTGATGATGCTGACCGGAGCGACCAGCGAGTCCATATAGGACATCATATCCGATTTGGCTTTGAGCAGAAAATCCGCAGGCTCGGCGAGCGGAGAATTTTCCGAATCGGTCATCACGATGACCTGCGCGCCGTACTGCTTGGCGAATTTCACCGCGTGGATCATCTTCGTCGAATAGCGCGGGAAAGAGAAGGCGAACAGAACGTCGTCCTTGGAGATCGAGAACATCTGTTCAAAAACCTCGGCAGGCGAGGAGGGAAGGACCAGCTTCACCTTGTCGTAGATCAGCGAAAGGTTATACGCGAGGATCCTTGCGAGCAGCTCCGAGCTTCTCGCTCCGACGATATAGATCGTCTTGGCGTGCAGAATGGCTTCTACGGCGTTGCTGAACACCGTGCGGTCCATTTTTTCCATCGAAGCGCGGATCTTACTGATATCCGATTCCATCACGCTCTCGATCGCGTCCACGCCGTGGGTGATCTGTTTTGTAATCTCGATGCGCTGATTCGGCGTCAGCTTGGTGCGGACGAGATCCTGCACCGCGTGCTGGAATTCCGAATATCCGTCGTATCCCAGAACGTCCGCGAAACGAACGACGGTGGACTCGGAAACGCCGACAAACCGCCCGAGACGGGCGGCTGTCATATAAGCGACTTTATCGTAGTCGTAAAGGATCGCGTTGGCGATCTTTTTCTGTCCCTTGGAGAAGCTCGGAAAAAAGCGCTTGATCCGTTCGGATATATCTTTGGTCATAACCGTCTGGCCGTCCTTTTGCTTTTTGATTCTCAGAGCAGCGAGATCGCCTGCCCGATGCGGGCAAGGCTTTCTTCTTTTCCGATCACTTCCATGATCTCGGTCGCACCGCCGGGCGTCGCCGCCATGCCGGAGACGGCGATCCGGACGCACCACATCACCGCGCCGGTCTTGATCCCCAGCTTTTCGCCGAGAGGCGCGAGCGCCGCAAAGAGGCTGTCGTTATCAAATGCCGAAAGGCCTTCGAGGATCGCCTGCGCCTCGGTCAGCACCGTCCGGACGAGATCGAAATCGGCGATCTTGTTCTTTTTGTTCAGGAAAAGCTCTTTGTCGTATTCCGGCAGAGCGAGGAAGAACGCCAGCCGCTCGTCGATCTCCGAAAGCTTCGAGATCCGGGTTTTCAGAAGCGCAAGCGCCTTTTCAAGATTTACGTTCTCCGGGATCTCGGAATGAATGAACGGCGCGATCAGCTCGCGGAATTTTTCGTCGGAGAGCGCGTGAATGTATTCGCCGTTGAACCAGAGCAGTTTGTCGTAATCGAATACGGCGGGGGATTTGGAAACGCCGTCGATCGTGAAGGCGTCTTTCAATTCGTCCAGCGTGAAGAATTCGGTCTCGGAATTCTTCGGGCACCAGCCGAGCAGGGCGATGTAATTGATGATCGCTTCGGGAAGATAGCCGTCGTTCATCAGATCCTGGAAGGAAACCGCTCCGTGGCGCTTGGAAAGCTTGGAGATATTTCCGTCCGCGTCTCTGCCCATCATCAGGGGAAGATGTACGTAGGTCGGTCTTTCCCAGCCGTAGGCGTCGTAAAGAAGAACGTATTTCGGCGTGGAGGTCAAGTATTCCGATCCGCGCACGACGTGGGTGACTCCCATCAGATGGTCGTCGATGACGTGGCAGAAGTTATAGGTCGGATAGCCGTCCGCCTTGATGAGGATCTGGTCCTGAAGCTCCTCGTTGTTCATCGAAATTTCTCCGAACACCGAGTCCACGTACGAGGTCACGCCGGAAAGCGGCAT
>CADBPA010000122.1 GCA_902796505.1 uncultured Ruminococcus sp. | reverse complement strand
CGGTGTAGAAGTTTTTATACTCCTCGTCCTTGACCTCGGCGGGATCCTTTTTCCAGAGCGGGACCATACTGTTGAGCGTTTCGATCTCCTGCACGTCCTCGTACTCGTCCTCTTTGCCTTCCTTCGGTCTGCGCTTTGTGACCTCCATGCGGATCGGGTAGCGGATATAGTCGGAATATTTGCGCACGAGCGAGCGCAGGCGGTATTCTTCGAGATATTCGGAATACTTTTCGTCCTCGGTATCCTCTTTGAGATGCAGGATCACGTCGGTGCCGAAACTGTCCTTTTCGCATTCATCGACCGAGTAGCCGTCCACGCCGGTGGATTCCCAGACCGACGCCCCCTCCGCGCCGAAAACGCGGGAACGGACGGTGATCTTGTCGGCGACCATGAACGCCGAATAGAAGCCGACGCCGAACTGGCCGATGATGTCCACCGTCTCCTCCTTCGCATTCTCGGTCTTGAAATCGAGCGAGCCGCTCTTGGCGATCGTGCCGAGATTGTTTTCGAGTTCCTCGGCGGTCATACCGCAGCCGTTGTCCGAGACCGTCAGCGTGCGCGCCTCCTTGTCGGCTTTGAGAAAGATCTGGTAATCGCCTCGGCCGAGGGTGACGGAGGGATCGGTCAGCGAGCGGAAATACAGTTTGTCAATGGCGTCGCTGGCGTTGGAGATCAGCTCGCGCAGGAAGATCTCCTTGTGCGTATAGATCGAATTGATCATCATGTCGAGCAGCTTCTGCGACTCGGTTTTGAATTGTTTTTTCTTCAATTTGTTCATCTTCTTTCGTTTTTGCAATGGGATGTCCGCCGGACGGTTTTTGCCAGGGCGGTTTTAGCACTCGCTTTCTTTGAGTGCTAATCCATTATACCACCGTATCCGGGTATTGTCAAGTCTTTTTCGGAAATTTTTCTCTTTTTCGGAAAGAAAAATAGCAAACCGGTCTGGGAAGTGTTATTTTCGCCGCGCGTTTGCGCCGCGACGCGCCGGCGGTATTCTGCAAGAATGCGGTCTCTGCCCGGAGTCCTTCGTCTGTCCTCCCGAAAGCTTCCTTCTTTTCAAAAATTCCTGAGATCCTCCGCCGCCCGGCATCCGCCGGGCGGTTATTTTTGGCAAATCTTGCGCAAGGGTTGACTTTATCGCGTGAAAGTGTTATAATGGAAGCAATATATTTAATATAAGGAGAGAAGATATGTCCGGTTATCTTTCCCAAAACGAAGAAAACCTCTACGCCGCGATCCTTTCTCTGCGGACGGAGGAGGAGTGCCGCGCCTTCTTTTCGGATCTTCTGACGCGAAAGGAGATCGCCGAATTTTCCTCGCGCCTCGAGGTCGCGCGCCTTTTGCAAAAGAAAGTCAACTATAACGATATCGTCGCCGCCACCGGTGCGAGCACCGCGACGATCAGCCGCGTTTCCAAAGCGCTTGCGGGCGAGGAGGGCGGCTATCGCACCGCGCTGGCGCGTACCTTCCGGGAGACCGAGCGCGATCCGAGCGAACAGGAGATCGCGATCTTCGCCTCACTCGACGACGAACAGCGCCGCGCCCTGCTCCATCTCGGCGCATTGCTTGCCCGCGGACAGAATATCCCCGCAGTTGAGGAGGCGAAGCGATGATTTCGAGACGCCTTGCCGCGCTTTCGGGCGGCAATTCCGCCATTCGCGCGATGTTTGAGGAGGGGCGGCGGCTCGCCGCGCTCTACGGCAGAGAAAACGTCTATGATTTCTCGCTCGGAAACCCGAATTTCCCCGCACCCGACGCAGTCGCGGAGCAGATGACGAAGATCCTGCGCGAGGAGGACAGCCTCTACGTGCACGGCTATATGCCGAACGCCGGCTATCCCGAAGTGCGCCGCGCGGTCGCCGAAGACCTCACCCGCAGATGCGGCGTGGAGTACGGCGAGAACTCGGTGGTGATGACGGTCGGCGCGGCAGGAGGGCTGAACTGCGCCCTGCAGACGCTGCTCGATCCCGGCGACGAGGTGCTGGTCTTTGCGCCGTACTTTCTCGAATACGGCAATTACGTCGAAAATTTCGGAGGAGTCCTGCGGCAGATCCCGCCGAATCCTCCCACCTTCCAGCCATCCGCCGGGGCGCTCGCCGCGGCGATCACCGAAAAGACGAAGGCGCTGATCCTCAACAATCCGAACAATCCGACCGGGGTGGTCTACACCGAGGAGTCGCTCCGCGCCGTCGCCGCGGTGCTGGAGGCCGCCGAGGAAGACTTCGGCCATCCGATCTATATCCTTTCGGACGAGCCCTACCGCGATCTGGTCTACGACGGAAAAGTCCTTCCGTCTCTGCCGGCGATCTACCGCAACACCCTGACGGTGTTCTCCTGGTCGAAATCGCTCTCGCTTCCCGGCGAGCGCATCGGCTATCTTGCCATTCCGAAGCGCGCGGAGGACGCAGAGGCGATCTTTACCGCCGCCGCGATCTCAAACCGCATCCTGGGATTCGTCAACGCGCCGTCGCTGCAGCAGCTCGCGGTCGCCCGCTGTCTCTCCGAAAAGACCAATCTTTCGGGCTACGACGAAAACCGCAAGGCGCTCTACCGGGGGCTGACCGGGCTCGGCTTCTCCTGCGTGTACCCCGAAGGCGCGTTCTAACTCTTTCTCAAAACCCCCGGCGACGACAAGGAATTCGTCCGGCAGGCGAAGGAGCACCGTATCCTCGTCGTGCCCGGCTCGTCGTTTGCCTGCCCGGGATACGTGCGGATCGCGTACTGCGTTTCGCCGGAGCAGATCGGCCGCTCG
>CADBPA010000121.1 GCA_902796505.1 uncultured Ruminococcus sp. | reverse complement strand
GTGACGTAATCGGTCAGAGTCGCCTGGGAGTAAAGGGCCTCTTTATCCGCGGCAAGGCGTTCTTCATAGTCGGCCTTCACCGCCGCGATCTGCGCGGCAAGCTCGGCGTGCTCTTCATCGAGCGGATAGTCGTTCACAAAGGAAACGAGCGTTCTCGCGGCGATGTTCGCATAGATATGAGGAAACGACGTGCCGCTGAAATCCTGCGTTGCGTTCGCGTAGAGCAATTCCGTATACGCGACGTCAACGGCCGTGACGGATTTCATAAGTTCATCGTAGCCCTCCGCCTCGGGATCGACCGTCGGCAGATACGCATGGATGGTTGCAATCGCCTTCGCTTTATCGTCCGCGTCCGCATAAGCGTCGACGAACGTCTGCGCTGCCTCGACGGATCCGGTGTACGTCTCGTCATCCGCAAACGAGCAGACGGCAAAAACGGAAACCGCGACCGCGAGGACACAGAGGGCGATCAGAAGTTTCTTAAAGGTTTTCATGTTCTTCTCCTTTTCATGTAGTTTTCGCGGGAATTCAGGACTGCCATTATTATAATATATTCGCCTTAAAATTTCAACGGGGTTTTACCCTTTTTGGATAATTTGACTATAAATTTCTCCCTTTTGCACAATGCAAAAAACGGTGATTTTCAGAAACGCCGGAGGGCGGAACGCGGAAAAAAGCCGCCCTGCCGCAGGAGGCGAAGGGGCGGCGGAAAGAGCGGTGTGGCGAAGGCGATCAGTTGCCGCACTCGATGCTGATACGCCCGAAGAGCGGGAGCAGATCGTCGGTCGTGAGGCGGGCTTTTTCTTCGCCGCGCGCGTCGAGGACGATGCCGCCGCGGTCGAGCATCAGGAGGCGGTCGCCGTATTCGACGGCGTAGCGCAGGTTGTGCGTCACCATCACGGCGGTGAGCCGCTTTTCGCGGACGATACGGTCGGTGATCTTCATGAGCAGTTCGGCGTTTTTGGGATCGAGGGCGGCGGTATGCTCGTCGAGGACGAGAAGGTCGATCGGCGTGCAGGTCGCCATCAGCAGAGCGAGCGCCTGCCGCTGTCCGCCGGAGAGCCTGCCGACCGGGACCTGCATCCGGTCCTCAAGTCCCACGCCGAGGCCGGCGACCTCTTCCCGCATCGCGGCGAGCGCGGAGGGGGGCAGCGCGCGGGTGAGACCGTAGCGGCGGCCTTTGTTGTGCGCCAGAGCGAGATTTTCCGCCACCGTCATATCGGCGACCGTGCCGGCGGAGGGGTCCTGATACACCCGTCCGACGCGGGCAAAGCGCCGGTATTCCGGCAGAGCCGTGACGTCCCTGCCGTCGAGGAACACCCGCCCGGCGTCGGGGAGAACGCTGCCGCAGATCAGGTTGAGCATGGTGGTCTTTCCGGAGCCGTTCGAGCCGACGACCGAGAGAAAACAGCCGGCGTCGAGCGAGAGCGAAAAATCCTCGAACACGCGCACCGAGTCCACCCCGGCGGTGAAGGTTTTCCGGATATGAGAGAGTTCAAGCATCGGTCGTTTCCTCCTTTTCTCCGCCGCGTTTTTTGCCGGAAAAGAGCGTTTTCAGCCACCCCGTGTGAAATTTCAGGCGGTTTTCGCCGAGGATCAGGACGGCGGCGAAGAAGGCGGCGTTGAAGAGTTTCAGGTAGATGCCGCCCCGGTCGATCAGCGTGAAGAAGCAGAGGGCAAGCGAATAGAGGATCGCGCCGAGCGCCACCGCCGTCGTCGGGCGGACGCGCGGAATTCTTCCGAAGAGCGAAAGCCCCATGATCACCGCGACCAGCGCGATGACGACCTTGCCGGCGCCGGAGGTGTTGTCGTATTGCAGGCGCATCTGCGCGTAGAGACAGCCCGACACGCCCACAAGGCCGCCGGAGAGCATCAGTCCGAGCATCTTGATCCTGCCGGGATCCTGGCCGAGGGTGCGCACCGTCTGCTCGTTGCCCCCCGCCGCGCGAAGCAGGAATCCCGCCTTCGTCGCAAAGAACAGATCGAGCAGGAGCTTGACGGCGAGCGCAAAGACGAGCAGGACGGCGACGCCGTAAAGCGTCTTCGCGGAGGAGGAAAAGCCGGCGGTAAAGGGGGCGTTGAAGAAGCCGCGGACGCCGTTCGGAATATAGTTGAAGTAAACGACCGTCAGCCCGCGCGAGAGCAGCTGCGTCAGCGCGAGGGTGACCGAGATCAGCCCGGTCATCACGATGATGCCGGAGAGGAGCTTGGAGATCCTGCATTTGACGTGCAGAAGCCCCATCAGCGCGCCGCAGAGCGCGCCGGAGAGGAAGGAGAGAAGAACGGCGAGCAGGGGCGGCAGACCGAGCCGATAGAGCGCGATCGTTCCGATCACGCCGCCGAGCGGAAAGTTGCCTTCCACCGAGAGATCCGGGAAATCGAGGATCGTATAGGAGACGTAGAGCGCCATGGCAAGCACCGCATAGCAGAGTCCGAGGCGCAGCCCTTCGAGGGCGGTATTCAGAAACAGCACGAAAAAACTCCTTTCGCAATCGGGCGGTCATACGCCGGCGTCATACCGGGAGTTTTCAGGAAAATCCCTCCGATTGCAAATCATTCTTTACAAAAATCGTCTTATCGGATCACTTTCCGAGAGATTCCACCGCGATGACGGACGGATCCGCCGGAGCCGCGATCCCAAGCTTTTCACAAACGGCGGAGGAGTAATAGGCGGTCGGCTCGCTGACCACTTTGCAGCCGAGGCTGTCGGCGCTCGTACCCGCAAGGATCTTCGCCGCCATTCCGCCGGCGATCGCGCCGACCTCGTTATAATCGATGGAGCTTGCGGCGATGCATCCGGCTTTTACCTGCTCGATCTCGCTGCCGAACACCGGGATCTTCGCCTCGTCGGTGACTGCGAGGATATTCGTCAGCTGACCGACGACGGTGTTGTCGAGCAGATTGAGGAAGCAATCCACCTTGTCGGAGGAGATCATCGAGGCGGTCAGCGTGCCGATGGTGGTGATGTCCGAAAGATAGCGGACGTCGATCTCCATGCCGGCGTAGGCCTTCGCCGCCTCTTTCAGATCGGAGATCATCACAGCGTCGCTGTCCTCGGAGGTGTGGCTGATGACGCCGATCTTCAGATCGCCCCTCCCCATCACCGAGGTGACAAGCTCAAGCGTTTTGACGTAATTCGGACGGTCGGACGAGCCGCATATCGCGGAATAATTTTTCATGATCGCGTCGTCGGTCACCGCGCAGTAGACGACCGGAAGCTTTCCGTCCGAGGCGTTGGCGGCGGCGACGGCGGTCGGCGTGGCGATTCCGAGGATGACCTTTGCGCCGGCGTTGACCAGCGAGGTCGCCTGCGCGGCGGCGGAATCGACGTCGAAATTGGAGTTGAGACAGCGGACGTCGTAGTCGTCGAGGTTGACGCCGCCGGCTTTGAGACCTTCGAGAATGCCTTCGTAGCAGTTGTTCAGCGATTCGTGCGTCCCGAATTGAATGACGCCGATCACAGGCTTGCTTTTGCATCCGAAGAGCGAAAGCGGAAGGGCGAGAAGAAGAACGAAGGAGAGTACGAGTGAGAGGATCTTACGGCTGTTTTTCATGGTTTTGTTCCTTTCTTTCTAACTTTTGTTTTCATTTTCTTCGTTCCGGAATGCAAAAAGCCCCGGAACAGGCATTCTGTTCCGGGGCGATAAGATCGCTGTGCCACCCGAATTCAACGGCATTTGCCGTCCTCTTTTCGCATACCTTTATATGCTGTGCGCTGTAACGGGCACCGCCCGTCGGGTACTACCCCTCGCGCAAGATCGCGCAAGGCTCGGCCCGCCCTCGAAAGCCCATTCACGAAACGCCCGCGTACCGCCTTACACCTGCCGGCGGCTCTCTGCGACGAAGAACGGATCGCTACTCTTCTTTCTCATCGGTTTGAATGCATTATAGCGCATTCTGCGGCTCTTGTCAAGAGGTTTTTCAAAAATTTTTGTGAAAAATCATTTTTATGCAAAATTCTCTGCATAAAAAGGTATTTATGCAGAGAGGACGCGGGGAGATCTCCGCCCGGCGCGGGCGATTCCCCGGTCAGCCGCCGTTGCGCCAATACTTGCGGTCGAGCGAGCGGTAGGAGATCGCCTCGGCGATCTGCCGTTCTCCGATGGTTTCCTGCCCGTCCAGATCTGCGATCGTCCGGGCAACGCGAAGCACTCTGTCGTGTCCGCGGGCGGAGAGACCGAGCGTTTCATAAGCGGCACGCATCAGCTCGGAGCCGGCGGCGTCCGGCTGACAGTATCGATGCAGCTGCGCCGGCGTCATTCTCGCGTTCGTGATCTCCGGCGATTCGCCAGCGGCGGTCATACGCGCTCTGGCGAAGGCTCTCGCCGCGTTGACGCGCTTGCGGATCTCGGAGGACGGCTCGCCGGGCGCGGTCTTGCCGGAAATTTCATTATAAGAAACGGCGGGAAGCTCGATCTGGATGTCCATACGGTCGAGCAGAGGGCCGCTGATGCGGTCAAGATAGGCGCGGATGGAGGAGGGCGTACAGGTGCAGCGGTGGCTCGCGTCGCCGAAATAGCCGCATCGGCAGGGGTTCATCGCGCAGACGAGGACGAAAGACGAGGGATAGGTCACCTTGGCGAGCGCACGCGTGATGGTGACGCGCCCGTCCTCCAGCGGCTGGCGGCGCGATTAGGTGACGGCTTTGGAAAATTCGGGAAGTTCGTCGAGAAAGAGAATGCCGTTGTGGGCAAGCGAGATCTCGCCGGGGCGCGCGTTCGCACCGCCGCCGATAAGACCGACCGGGCTGACCGTATGGTGCGGCGAGCGGAAGGGGCGCTCGGTCACGAGCTGATCCTTGAGGATGCCCATGACCGAATGGATCTTCGTGGTCTCAAGCGCCTCGGCGAAGGTCATATCCGGCAGGATCGACGGCAGGCGCTTGGCGAGCATCGATTTTCCGGCGCCCGGAGGGCCGATCATCAGAACGTTATGTCCTCCTGCGGCGGCGATCTCCAGAGCGCGCTTCGCCTTCAGCTGGCCGCGCACCTCCGAAAAATCCGGGCAGTCGGCATGGGACGAGAGGTCGAAGCGGCCCTTCTCGCGCGGGATCGGAGAAAGCGGCTTTCTGCCGCGCAGATGCTCCACGAGCGCGCGGGCGTTCGGAACGGCGTAGACGTCGATCCCCTCGACGATCGAGGCTTCCCCGGCGTTTTCGGGAGAGACGAATACCGCGCGCCGTCCGCACGCCTTGGCGCAGGCGGTCATGGAAAGCACGCCGTTCACCGGGCGGATCTCGCCGGAGAGCGAGAGTTCGCCGAAAAAGGAGAAGGGCGAAAGGTCGGCGCTCGCCGGGATCGCGCCGTCGCATTGCAGAATGGCGATCAGGATCGCAAGATCGAACGCCGAGCCTTCTTTGCGGATATCGGCGGGCGCGAGATTGACGATAATATCGAGCGGCGGAAAGGTGAATCCGCTGTTTTCGCAGGCGGCGCGCACCCGGTTTTTCGCCTCTTTGACCGAAGCGTCCGGCAGACCGACGAGTTCAAACGCCGCCTCGCGCTCCCATCCGCTGCATTCGACCGTGACTTCAAAGCCGTCAATGCCGGCAACTCCGGCGCTGTAAACCTTGGATAGCATAGCGTTTCCTTCCTTTTATTATGGTGGACGATCGCCGGATCAGCGATCAGGAAAGCGGCACGTCGAAGACGTTCTCGCCGCCGTTCAGATCGCGCGCAAAGCCGCGATAGAGGAATTTCGCACGCTTGCCTTCCGGCAGCGTGATCTTCGCGTGGACGACCTCGCCGTCGCGCTCATAGCTGACCTTGACTTCTCCCTGCGGGATCTTCCGGCTTCCCTCGACGCGCGGAAGCCTTGCGGCGAAGGTCGGCGCGATGATCAGGTCCTCGTAGCCGTAGCTCTCCTCGGTCTGCCGGACGCCGAGCAGGTGCGAGAAGAGATTGACGGTGCATCCGCCGAACATCGGGTGGCTGTGCGAGCGGTCCTTTTTGGTGTGCGGCCAGTACTCGCCGAGGGTGGTGAATCCGAGCGCGCGGAATCCGGCGAAGGAGATCGGATCCTCCGAGAGCAGAAGATCGAGAGCAAGCTCGCCGTCGCCGCGCTCGAAGAGC
>CADBPA010000120.1 GCA_902796505.1 uncultured Ruminococcus sp. | reverse complement strand
GACTTCTCTCGAAGTCTCAAAGTGTTTGACGAGATCTCGTTCACATTCAGTAATTTCTTACCTCTTGTTTTCTTGATTCTCTCAATGTTGTTCAATTTTCAAAGAGCGATCTGCACTCCCTGCGGTTCCCCGTCTCGGTCGTGCTTTGCTATTATATCGCATTTTTCTTCTCTTGTCAAGGGGGTTTTGAAAAAAAGTTCGATTTTTTTGAAAAAATTTTTCCCTTCCATATTATAATTCGCGCGCGGCGCGCATATCCGCGCGCGATCAAGGAAAACCTACCGGCGTTCGGGCATAAGATGCCGATAGAGGGGCAGACTCCCGTGAGCAGAAAAAATTCAAAAAGGCATTGACAAAGCCATGCGGCTATGTTATACTCTATTTCGCTAATTCACAAAACATCTTCAAGGAGACTCAAAATGACGCTTTCGGAAGAACTTTATTTTGATATTACGGTGGAAGGAAAAAAAGAGGAGCTGCGGCGATTCGCAAGCTATCTTTTGTCGGGCGACCTCGACGATTTCTTCCCGATCAGCGACGAATATATCGCCTATGACGACGAGTACGCCTCGACGCCGGAGGGGGAGGTCACGAATTTCGTCTTTACGAACGACGACATCGGCATCGAGATCGACGAATTCGATCCGGAGGAATTTCTCGACGAATTCTGCCGCGCCGGCGCAGATCTCGACCTCCGCGGTCATCTCTACGATCTGAACGACGAGGAATACCGCTTCGTCAGCCCGGCGGGGGACGGCGGATACTCCGACGCCTCGCGCGTCACGCGCTTCAACGACGAGCTGGACGAGGAATATTACGAGGAGGAGTCCCGCGCCGACCAGGACGAGGACTGACCGGATGAACATTCTTGACATCGACAAGAACATGAAACCGGAGCGCGCCGCCGACCGGGAGGGGATCGTCTATCTCGACGCGAGAAAGCCGCCCTTCCGCATCTACGGCGTTTTTCCGGGCAAAGAGGGCGAACAGATGACGCGTCTTCCGATCGAGGTCGCGGAGGCGACGAGCGCGGGCGTTGCCGCGCTGAATTTCTGCACGGCAGGCGGAAGAGTCCGTTTTTCGACCGACTCGCCCTATATCGCCGTCTACTGCGAGCACGGCAGAGAGCTCGGACGGATGGATCACTTCGCGCCGTCCGGATCGCACGGAGCCGACCTCTATCTCGACGGGGCGGACGGCTCGCGCTATCTTGCGACCTTCCGGCCGGGGACGGGCGCTGGGGGCATATGGTCGTCGGTCGCCGACGTGGGAGGCTCCGGGATGCGCTCCTACACGCTGAACCTGCCGCTTTACGCGGCGGTGCGGACGCTGAAGATCGGGCTGAAAGCGGGATGCCGGCTGGAAGCCGGGCTCGCCTACCGCAACGAGCGGCCGGTCGTCTATTACGGAAGCTCGATCACGCAGGGCGGCTGCGCTTCGCGGCCGGGAATGAGCTATCAGGCGATGATCTCGGCGTGGGAAAATCTCGACTATCTCAATCTCGGCTTTTCGGGTTCCGCGCGCGGCGAGGAGGCGATCCTCGACTATATGGCGGGGCTCGATCCTCTGATCTTCGTTTCGGACTACGACCACAATGCGCCGTCCGCCGAGCATCTGGAGAAGACCTGCCGCGCGCTCTACGAGAAGGTGCGCGCAAGACACCCCGACCTTCCCTACCTCTTCGTCTCGGCGCCCCTGATCCGGGACGGTGTGCGGCAGGGAACGCGCGAGGTGGTGCGCAAGCTCTACGGCGAGGCGGTCGCGGCGGGGGACAAAAACGTCGCGTATCTCGACGGCGGCGAGCTGTTCGCCGGGCGCGGCCGTGACCTCTGCACCGTGGACGGCTGCCACCCGAACGACCTCGGTTTCTTCCGCATGGCGGAGGCGATCGGGGGAGCGATCGGAAAATGGCTTTGAAATGGCTTTGAATACAAGAAAGACCGCCCTTCGGGGACGGTCTTTTTTCGCCTTGCGGCGCCGGAAAACGCGATCTCAAAGCTTCGGATCAGTCCTTGCGCGGTCTGCTGACGAGCTTGACGAACGCGATCAGGATGCCGAGGCCGGAGAGGACGTAATAGGGGATATTGCCGAGGGTGAATCCGCTGATCTGCATCGGGGCGACCTCGTTGACGATCACGGCCTTGCAGATGCCGAACATGATGCCGAGCAGGATGTAGAGGAAGATCTCATAGGCGTAGAGGATCGATCTCGTGAAAGAGAGGACGTGGCCGGAGAAGACCGAGTCGTAGTAGGATTTCGCGAGCTTGGTATTTTTTCCGGCGGCGCCGACGACGAGAACGTTGTTCTTCTCGGTTCTGCGCATCTGAGAATTCAGGATATAAGCGACGAAGAAGCCGCAGGCAAAGAAGGTCACAAGGTTCGGCGCCGAGAAAAGCTTCAGACTGCCGTACTCTTTGCCTTTTGTCATCATCATATAAAGGACGATCGCGCCCGCCTCGACGAGGATCGCGGTGAAGTAGCCGAGCTTCTTGTGGCGGAAGGACTGCACGATATAGACGATCAGGAGGATCAGCGCGACCAAACCGCCGATGATATAGATCACGATCGACGGAATGTTCAGCTTATTGGCAAGATCTTCGATAAACTGCATGATACGTACTCCTTTTTTGAGATAAAAAAGCGCAATATTGCTGATTGTTCATTTTTATCTTATCATAAAAGATCCGAAATGTCAATACAAAGCAAAAATTTTTTTGATTTTTTTATATCATTTTCCCTCAATCGATCGAAACGAGGGTATAGTCGGTCGAGCCGACGCCGATCTTCTCCGCCGCCTCGATGGTATGGGCGCCGTTGCGGCTCTCCACGCGCTCGAGAAAATGCGCGCGGCCGGGATCGGAGGAAGCGTAGACGAGGTCAAGGCAGGCGCGGTCGAGCGCGACGGGATCGAGCGAGGCGAGAACGCCGATATCCTGCATGCAGGGATCCTCGGCGACCGCGCAGCAATCGCAGTCCACCGACAGATTTTTCATGACGTTGATATAGGCGATGCGGCCCTTGAAATAACGGGAGACGGCGAGCGAGGCGTCCGCCATCGATTCGAGAAAGCGGTCGTGCTCGGAGGTCCAGATCTCCTCGACGACGCCGGCGCCGTGGATATACGCCTTTCCGTAGGAGGAGGCGCAGCCGATCGAAAGCTGTTTCAGCGCGCCGCCGTAGCCGCCCATCGGGTGGCCCTTGAAATGTGAGAGGACGAGCATCGAGCGGTAGTTTTTCATATTCTTGCCGACGAAGTCCTTTTGGATGACCTGCCCTTCGGGGATCTCGATGACGTCGTCCGGCCCTTCGGCGTCCATCAGGTCGAAACGGAAGTGATCGTTCCAGCCGTGGCGCTTGATGGTGCGCAGGTGCTTTTGCGTGGTGTTGCGCTCGCCGTCATAGGCGGTGTTGCATTCGACGACGGTGCCGTCCACGTGTTCGATCATCGGGCGCAGAAATTCCGGGCGCAGGTAGTTCTGGTTGCCCTCCTCTCCCGAATGCAGTTTGACGGCGACGGGAGACGGCAGAGAAACGCCGAGTTTTTCGTACAGGTCGATCAACCGTTCGGGCGTGATCTGCTTGGAAAAATAGACGATGGATGCCATGTTTTGTAAACCTTTCTTAGAATTTCAGCCGTTTTTCGCTCATTTTTTGTTCGCGGTCGCCACGACGGAGACGCCGGTTCCGCAGACGTCCTCGATCACAACGTCGCCGATCGAGAGGCGGTTCGGAGCGACGACGCGGTCGATCGCGCGCATGACCTCGAAGATCTTTTCCTTCGGGACGGTGTCCTTCGTTTTGACCGGAACGACCGCGCCGTCCTCACAGCGGACGGTGGAGGTCACGGTGCGCTTCGGGTGGGTGCATTCGTCCTGCGCGTAGGTGTAGCCGCGCTTGCAGGTGTACCCAGTGATATTTTCGATTCGGCCGTCGTCGCCGAGCGTCACGCTCAGTTGGCATCCGCGCGGGCAGACGATGCAGGTCAGATTTCTTACTTTGCTCATGGTTTTATCCTTTCGATTGATTTGATGCATTGTTTACAGGTATCGGAAGCAAATCGTTCCACGAAAGCCCGATCTCGTGCAAGATCCAATCGCATACCGATGAAAAAGATTCCCGGATCCCGCGGTTGGAACAACGGATCACGCGGATTTTACGATCGGCAAGTGCACGATCCCGTTCGTGATCTTCGGTGGCCGCACGCATGGACGTGTGCTGTTTTCCGTCGATCTCGACGGCGATTTTGTATTTCGGAATATAAAAATCAACGATGTATCGGTCGATGTTGTGCTGACGTTTCACCGCAACGGGAAAACGCTTGAAAAATTCATACCAGATCTTCTTTTCTTCCGGCGTCATATTTTTCCGGAAGTAGCGTGCAAATCCTGTTAATCGCTTATCATGAGGAAGCATCTTTCGCTCTCCATAGGAAAATATACTGTATTATTTGATTTTGCTTCAAGATGAAATATATGGTATAGTTCTTTCCGAGCCTGACACCTCATCCGTCACACGGGGCGGACACCGTGTGCCACCTTCCCCCAAACGGGGAAGGCAAACCGAAAACGCACTTTTCTTGACTCTATTTTGCTGAGTGCGGAGCGCACTTTTGCCTAAAATTCAATACCACACCTCGGAACGCACTATGTCATGCCTTCCCCGCTTGGGGGAAGGTGGCACGGGCAATACGGATGCCCGTGACGGATGAGGTGTTC
>CADBPA010000119.1 GCA_902796505.1 uncultured Ruminococcus sp. | reverse complement strand
GCCTCGCTCCTCCTATCTGCAGCTGCAGCATCTGGTCGGTATGGCGCTTTTTGCGGCGCTCGCCTATATCCTGATGCTCTTCATCCGTTTTCCGGTCAGCTTCCTGACGCTCGACGTCAAGGACGCGGTGATCACCCTCGCCGCCTTCCTCTACGGTCCGCTTGCCGGGCCGGTCATTTCGCTTCTCGTCTCGGCGCTCGAAGCGGTGACGGTCAGCTCCACCGGATTTTACGGCTTCCTCATGAATTTTGCCGGCTCGGCAGTCTTTTCTCTGCTCGCCGGACTGGTCTTTCACAGCAAAAAGACCGAATATAACGGGCTCGGAGAGAAGATCCGCCGCCCACGCAAAAGTTACCGCAGCGCGATCGTCGGGCTTTATCTTGCCACCTTTGCGATGACGGCGGTCATGCTCCTGATGAATCTCTGGATCACGCCGCTCTATTCCGGCGTACCCTTCGAGGGCGTCGTCGGGATGCTCCTGCCGCTCCTTCTGCCGTTCAATCTGGCGAAGGGACTGCTCAATTCGGTGGTCGTTCTTCTCCTGTATCAGCCGGTCCTGCTCGGTGCGATCCGGGCGAAGGCAGTCCGCGCCGATTTCGAGGTCCAAAAGCCCGCCCCGCGCGACCTCGTCCTCTTCCTGCTCTCGATCCTCCTTACCGCGGCGATCGCCGTCGTCGGCATCCTTATCGCCAAGGGGATCATCGTCTTTTCCTGATTCTATCAGTTCATAAAGCGCTCCGTCTTTTCGCCGTTTTACTTTGTATACGCGATAAAATGTGTTGCAGCATGGATGGAGTTTGCTATATGGGGGCGTGCTCCTTCGCGGGGCACGTTCTTTTTATGATTTTTCATGCATTTCACGTTTTTTCGGAAAAGCAGTTGACTTTTTTTCATAGGTGTGGTAAAATAATTGCGCAACACACAACGAAAGACAATTTGTACAGGGGACACTAAGCCTATAGTGCCTCCTCCCTTTCCCTGTACGATTTGTCTGAGAAAAGTGTGTTGCAACACGGATGGAGTTTGCTATATGGGGGCGTGCTCCTTCGTGGGGCACGTTCTTTTTTTGATTTTTCATGCATTTCACACTTTTTCGGAAAATCGGTTGACTTTTATTCATGGATGTGGTAAAATAATCTCGCAACACAAAAATCCATAAAATCTACCTCCGAACAACGCGGCGACACTAAGCCTGTAGTGTCTCCGTCTTTTCGCCGTGCTGCCTTGGAGGTCATGTGTGGATAAATGTGTTGCAACATGGATGGAGTTGCTATATGGGGGCGTGCTCCTTCGTGGGGCACGTTCTTTTTTTCGCCTCCGCAAAGATAAGAAAAGAGGAAAGAGGGAAGAGATAAGATGATCGTAACTTTTTTCGGGCATCGTTCGGTAAGCGACGGAAAAGAGCTTGAGAGGAGAGTTCTGCAAACGCTGAAAGAGATCTGCGATCAGGCAGAGGCGCACACCTTTTATTGCGGCGGATACGGCGCGTTTGATTCGCTTTGCGCAAGAGCCTGCCACGCCTTCAAGCAGGAGTCTCCCAAAAGCGAGGTGATCCTCGTGCTTCCGTATCTCAACCGTGCCGAGGCTCTTCCGGCAAAATCGGTCTATGATGGAACGATCTATCCCCCTTTGGAAGGCGTACCGCTCCGTTTTGCCATACTTCGCCGGAACGAGTGGATGGCGAAGCAGGCGGACGTTGTGATCGCATACGTAAAAACATGCGGCGGCGCCGAAAAATCGCTCGCATACGCCGAGCGGCTGAAGAAAAGAATCATTCGTCTGTGAATCCAAATTTGCCACCGGCAGTGGCAAAATTGCCGTGGATGCATAATTGTATTTTAATGGATAAAGTAAAAGATGTTCCCCGTTGCTGACTTCTTCGCTTCACCGCATAGGTTTTTGCAATTTTCTCTTTCTCCTTTTGAATGGCGAGCAAGCAAAATCGGCGCTCCGGAATCTGTCGGCTGATTTTGACCGATTGTCTTGCTGAACGATTCGATTTGCAGACGTTCTCCGCATAGCATCCATCAAAGCGAACCGGCGTCGGAGCATCATAAAAGGCGTGCCTCTATGCGAGGCACGCCTTTGGCGTTTTTGGGTTTTCAGCCCTTCGCGGCAAGGCGGACGGTGATCGCGCCGCGGCAGTCCTTTTTCGTCTCAAAGATGACGAACACGGCGTCGCCTTTGGAAAACGATCCGGCAGAGCCTTCGGCGGGATCGCCGGAGGCGATCGCGGCGACCTTGTGCTTCGCTCCCTGCGCGACGATGTAGGAGAGTTTTGCTTCGCCTTCGTCGAGACGGATCAGATAGGAAAGCTCGGAATTTTCCTGCGCGTGCAGGTCAAAGACCAAGTGGCCGGAGAGCTTTTGAAAGTTTGCGCTTCCGGCGGTCGCGCTTGACGACCGGACAAGCCCTTCGGCGTCGTAATCGGAGGTCGTCTCCTTTTTGCAGGCGGCGAGCATACCGACCGCGAGCGCGCAGAGCAGAAGCAGAGCGATGATTTTTTTCATGAAAATTCCTTCTTTTTGCCCGGAGCGGGGATCGTTTTGGGAGAGCGCAGGAGAGAGGGGGGGAGAGGGGAGGAGGGGAAAGCGCGGAAAGCGGGGAGAGCGGAGAGCGGAGAGCGGGGAAGAGACGAGAAGAGAAGAAAAGAAAGGGCTGCCTCCGGATGAGACAGCCCTTTGCAAGACGCATTACGCTTCCTGGATGGTAAGTACCAGATTGCCGCTCTGGGCTCTGGAGGTGTTGATGACGTAGGACGCGTTGCCCTTTCCTTCCGGAATGGTGACGATGTTGCTCTCCTCGCCCGACTGAGCGACGACGACGAGCTCTGCACCGTACTGATCCACAAGGAAGTTCTTTTCCTGACCGTCCGCGATGGTGGCGAGGTTCTCGCCATTCAGCCAGCACTCAAACTCCTGATTTCTGCCGAAAGGAGCGATCTTTCTCTTGAGGGAGACGTTGCGGTAACCGACTTCGGGAGCGGTCTCAGCGACGACCTGGATTCTCTTGGTGCCGCGCACGATCGCGAAGGCGATGAAGAGAAGGACGATCACGTGGATGAAGAGGTTGATGTCCTGCACGTTCTTCAGGAAGGATCTTCCGAAGACGTGAGCAAGATCAAAGCCTTCCTGCTCGACCCATCCGTCATAGACCTTTTTGGCAAAGTAAACGGTGTCGGCAAGGATGATCACGAAGGGAATCAGGTTCCAGCCCTTGCCGTGCTTCGCCCAGAACATCGGGAGAACGATGAGGAGGACGGCAACGAGGCAGACGCCGATGGCGATCAGCGAGGAGGGCATCGCAAAGCCTGCGAAAACCTTGCTCTCAAGATAGTCGACCGGAGCGAACCGGACGTAGAAGTCCTTGAGCACGTTCAGCTTGACCAGCACGAAGTTTGCGGCCGTACCGACAAGATAGGTGATCATGAGGATGTTCGCCAGCACGTTGAAAACGGTATACTTTGTGACATACTGTTTCGGTTGTTTCATGATGATAAACCCCTTTAATTTTGTAGTTACCTTTATTATAAATGAAAGCGGCGGTTTTGTCAAGACAAAAGGTAAAAAAAGTTATGAAAAAAGCGAAAAAAAGATAGATTCTTTTCCTTCTTGCTGGCAGACGGGGAAGAATTTCCCCGAACGGGAAGGACGCCTGCGGTT
Source organism: uncultured Ruminococcus sp. (assembly GCA_902796505.1). Classification (GTDB taxonomy): domain Bacteria; phylum Bacillota; class Clostridia; order Oscillospirales; family CAG-272; genus UBA1740. Next base: position 6,216 of record CADBPA010000119.1, on the reverse strand, counting down.
TTCCGGGTTCAGACCTCCCCGGCGGTCAGGCGGATGAGCAGATCGACGTCGTCCGGCTGGACCTTCGCCTCATGCGCCGCGCGGCAGCGGCAGATCGCGCCGCACTTTTCACAGCGGTGGACGATCACGTAGCCGCGCCTGGCGTCCGGTTCGGTGCGGATCGGGCGGAGAATGCCGCCGCAGGGGTTGGCGCGGTCGCCCGGCAGGACGTCCACGTGCAGAGAGCAGAGGCAGAAGGGGCAGTGATTGCGCGAGGAGTATCCGAGGGGGAGCACTTCCCGGCCGCAGTTTTTGCAGACGAAGCCCTGATCGTTTTTCGTGAAGCGTTTGCTTGGTAGTTCGTTCATGATCTGCGGTAAAAAACCGCGCCTTTCGTTTAATTTTTCGCCGTTCGGCGCACACTATACTCCGAGAAAAGAAGGGAGGAGTCGATATGGATCATACCGAACGGAAAAGACCGCTCGCCGGCGGAGAATCTATGGAGGAAGGCCGCGCGAAACTTTCGGAAAAGGGAGAGCGGGCGAAGCTTTCGGAAAAGGGAGAGCGAACGATGGGAAAACTGCTCGCCGCTCTGGCCGCGCTGGCGGTGATCGTCATCTGCATTTTTCTCGGATCCAGCCTCGGAGAAGACCGCCCGGAGAGCCTGCGCTTCCGGGCAGATCCGATAGAATCATCCGCAAAATGACAATTATTCTTTACTTTCCGACGCAAAAACGCGAGAAAATATTGGCGACGACCTCTTCGGTGACGGCTCTTCCGTCCAGCTCCGCGATCGCGGATAAGGCGGATTCCAGTTCGGACGCCGCGGCGTCCTCCTCCACGCCGGAGGAAAAGGCGGCGATCGCCGCTTCGAGGTGATCCTTCGCCCGGCGCAGCGCGGCGTGCTGGCGCGCCGAGGAGAGAACGGCGTCCTGCCCGATGACGAGAGAGCCGTCGGTGAAGAGTTCTCCGACGCGCTTTTGCAGCTGCTCTCTCGCTTCGTCCGGCAGAGCCTTGGCGGAGATCTCGATCTTGTTTTCCGAGAGTTTTTCGACCGCCGCGCGGTCGAAGCCTTCGGCTTCGGGGAGATCGCTCTTGGTGAAGATCAGAATTTTTTCGGCGGGCGAGGCTGCGATCTTCCGCAGGACCTCCCCGTCCTCCTCGTCGGTCGGCCGGGAGGGATCGAACAGCGCGAGGATCAGTTCCGCCGAGGCGAGCTTGTCCTTCGAGCGCTGCACGCCGATCGCCTCGATCGGATCGTCGGTCGCCTCGCGCATCCCGGCGGTGTCCGAGAGGCGGAGCATCACCTCGCCGAGCGAGACGGCTTCGGTCAGCACGTCGCGCGTGGTGCCGGGAATTTCGGTGACGATGGCGGCGTCCCTGCCGAGCAGAGCGTTGTAGAGGGTGCTTTTGCCGACGTTCGGCTTTCCGACGATCGCCGTCTCGATCCCGAAGCGGACGGCGCGGCCGGTGCGATAACTGTCCAGAAGTTTCCCGGCTTTTTCGTCCGCCGTGCGGAGCGCTCGGAGGATCTCTTCGATCGAAAGCTCTCCGAGGTCCTCGTCGGGGTAATCGATGCGCGCGAAGATCGATCCGAGCGCCGCCGTCAGCTCCTCGCGGATTTCCGCGTACGCCGCGGCGAGCCGGTCTTTGCCTTCGCCTGCCGCAAGCCGCACCTGACTCATGCTCTGCGCTTCGAGAAGATCGCCGATCGCCTCGGCTTCGGGCAGGCTGAGCTTGCCGTTCAGAAACGCCCGCCGGGTAAATTCGCCCGGCTCCGCCATGCGCGCGCCGGCGAGCAGAGCCGTCTCCAGCACCGCCGCGGTGACGAGAATGCCGCCGTGGCAAGAGATCTCCGCCGTGTCCTCGCCGGTAAAGGAGTGCGGCGCTTCAAAAAAGGTCGCCATACCGTCGTCGATGCGCCTGTCCTCCCGGCGGATCTCGCCGTACACCTGCGTGCGCGGCGGATAGGAGGTCAGCGGCTTTTGGCTCTTCGGGAAAAAGATCCCGTCGGCGATCTGCCGCGCGTCCGCACCCGATATCCGGATAACGGCAACCCCACCCTTGCCGGGTGGGGTCGAAACCGCGGCGACGGCCGAGCGGAGAGCGGATGGTTTTTCCGTCATAACGTTCGTCCTTCGTCTGTTTTCCGGGATGACCCGGCGTTTTTTATTCTTCGTCCTTCGCCACGTCCTCCGCCGCGTCGGCTGCTGCCTCGGCAACGGTTTCCGTGACGGTCGTCTCCTCGGCGTCCTCGTCCTCGAAGATACCGGCCGGTTTCTTGTCGGTCAGGTAAATGACGATCTTGCGGTTGCTGTCCGATCCGATCGAGTTGGTCGAAACGCCCTCGATCCCCTGAACTTCCGAATGGATGATGCGGCGCTCGTACGCGCTCATCGGCTCCAGCATGACCGAGCGGTGATTGCGCAGCGCCTTCGCCGCCATCTTTCTCGCCAGCGCGCGCAGCGTTTCCTCGCGCTTTGCGCGGTAGCCTTCGACGTCCACGGTCACGCGCGTCTTATCGCGTTCGCCGGCTTCGTTCTTCTGCGCCGAGGCGAGGTTTGCGAGATACTGGAGCGCGTCCAGCGTTTCGCCGTGATGGCCGATGAGGACCGAGGCGTCCTCGCCGATGATCGCGATGCGGCGGGTGCCGTCGCTGCAGGAATAAAGCTCCGCCGAGGCGTTCAGCCCGGTGTCCGAGAGAATGGCGTTGATGAGGTCGAACGCGACGTCCTGTCCCGCCACGACTTCCTTTCTTTCAAAGGTCAGATCCTTTTCGGGGATCACCGCCGCCTTCGGCTTCTCGTTTTTCGGCTCGGTGAACTGCGGGATCTTTTCGGCTTTCGGCTTCTGCTCGCGCGGCTTGCGGTTCTGCTCGCCCTTCGGCTTGCGGCTGCCGCTGTTGTTGCCGGTGCGGTCTTCTTCGCGCGCCTCATGCGGCTTCTCCGCCGGGCGCGGCTCCTTCTTCGGGCGCTCGCGGCGCTCGGGAGCGTCCGGGATCTCGATGCTTGCTTTGACCTGTGCGTTTCTCTTTCCGATCAGCCCGAAAATACCCTTGCTTCCGAGATCGACGATCGTAAAATTCACCTCGTCGAGAGGACCGACGCCGAGCGCGGCGCGTGCGTTTTCCTTGGCTTCGTTGATATCTTTGCCTGATGCTGTGATTTCCTTGATCATGATATTGCCTTTCTGCTATTCTTGTCAGTCTTTGATCTCCGGCAGATCGTCCTGTCCGGTTTTTTTCTTACTATTGTTGTCTTTTTGCGGCTGTACTTCGGGGAGTTCGTCATAATCATCCTCGTCGATATAGTGCAGCGAACGGGTGCGCGGCTGTTCCTTGACGGCGGCGCGCTGCGCCTTTTCGGCTTCCTTCTGCGCCTTGCGCATCGACTTCAGCTCTTCCTCGGAAAAGACCGGCATCGGCATCACCTTGTGCAGAACGTAGGACTGCAGGATCGCAAGGATCGACTGGTAGATCCAGTACAGACCGAGCATCGCGGAGAAGGAGAACGCCATCCAGAGCGTCAGAGCGGGGAAGACGAGATCCATGATCTTCATCGAGGCGTTGGTCTGCGCCGCAGTCTCGTCCGCCGCGATCTGGTTCGAGTTGCCGTTCCATCTCTTGCTGAGGAACATCGAGAGCCACTGGAATCCGGCGGCGATGAACGGGATCAGCACCAGAATGGTGATCGGGTTGAAAGAGGGGTTGTTCGCAAGGTTCTGACCGAACAGGTTGAAGTTCAGCTTTCCGACGACGTTGTTTTCGAGATTCGTGAAGACGGCGCCGGCGTCCGAGAAGAATTTGAAATCCTTCAGGCCTTCGAGCGCGTTTTCCGCCATACCGAGCAGCGAGATCGAGCTGGATCTCCCGGAGGAGACCGCCATGCCGAGACCGCCCGCGGCGCGCGCGGTGGTGACGTAGGTCTGCAGCGCCGAGGACAGCGCGGAGGACTGCCCGAGCACGTAGTGCAGAGGATCGGTGACGATGCGGTAAAGCGCGATGATGAAGGGGAACTGGATGAGAAGCGGCAGGCATCCCGAAAGCGGGCTTGCGCCCTCCTTCTGCTGCAGCTCCATGATCTCCTCCTGCATCTTGCGCATGGTCGCCTGATCGGTGCGGCCTTTATACTTTGCGCGGATCAGGGCGATCTTCGGCTGAAGCTTCGCGTTCTTGATCTGCGTTTTCTGCTGTTTGATCGAGAAGGGCAGGAACACCACCTTGATCAGCAGCGCGAAGAAGAAGATCGAGATGGCGTAGTAGCCGCCGGTCGCCGAGGTCATCCAGCCGAGGAAGCGGCCGATGCCGTACATGATCCAGCCGAGGCCCTTGGTGTCGTTTTCAAGCGCGACCTCCTCCTGCGTGCCGGAGACGACCTGTTCGATCACGGCGTCGGAGAGGGCGGCTTCGGTGTCGGACGCCCAGTTATTCAGAATACTCTTCGAGTCGCTCTTGGTGGCTCTCTCTTCAAAATAGAGGAAGATCGCCCGGATCGCCTCGCGGTTCGTGCCCTCGGTACGGGGCATACCGTTCTCCTCGCCGTCTTTTTCGTTGACCTTGCTGTCATCGAAGCCTTTGGCGAGCATATTGTAGCCGCGCGTCGCGGCGATGAAATATTCGTGCGCGGTCGCGTCCGCTTTCAGGATCCGCGTCAGATAGCGGCGAACGCTCGGCGTATCGCTGCCGTCGTCATAATCCTCGGACGCAATATTGTAATCCACTTTGCTTCCGCTCCGGCAGGAGGAGAAGGCAAAGATCGCTCCGAGCAGAAGAAGGACTGCGACGAGGAGCGAGACAAATTGTTTTCTTTTCATCATATTCATTTCCTATCATTCATTTGGTTTGCGCAAGGTCGTCCCGCTTGTCCTTGGAAGACGGCGCGGACGTGCGCAAAGGTCCGTGGGAGAGGGAAGATCCGGACGGGGGCGGGATCACGATCCCCCGGCGCTCCACGGCGTCGATCTGATCGCCGGCGCGGGGTTCGCTTTGCCCCCTGCGGATCGGTTCCCCTTTTTCGGGGACGGGGTCGTACCCCCCTTTGGAAAACGGGTTGCAGCGCAGGATGCGAAAGAGCGTCAGGAAAAAGCCGACGAACGCCCCTCGCTTTTCGATCGCCTCGATCGCGTAGGACGAGCAGGTCGGGTAGTATTTACAGCACGGGGGCTTCAGAGGAGAAAGATTCCTCTTATAAAAGCGGATCATGCGGATCATCAGCTTTTTCATAGGCTATGCGTCCTTTTCGGTATGCTGGATCATACCGAGCGTGCGAAAGGCGATCTCCAGCTGCCGGCGGATCTCGCCGCTTTTCTGCGTCGTGGCAGGCGTTCTCGCCGCGATGACCACAAGCATCCCCTGCTTGACTTCAAAGTCACGCTCGAGCGAACGAAGCCCTTCGCGAAGGATCCGGCGGACGCGCGATCGGACGACCGCTCCGCCGAGCTTTGACGATACGGTAAGCCCGTATCGGTTCATCACGCGGCGCTCCGGGTGCGCCTTGGCGAGGCGACCGGCCGCGTAGTCGGGCAAAATATAAACTGCAAGCGCGGGTGTCAGCGCGCGCTTTCCCTTGGAATACGCTTTGACGAATAAATGATTTTCACAAATCGCGCGGAATTTCATCCCGAACGCCGCGGCCGCCTTCTATGAAAGAAACCCCCGAGATCTGCAAAAGCGACGATCGGGGGTTTGAATTGACGCGGCTGCATGCGGCAGCTCCGTAGCATCAATAGGTGAGACGAACTCTACCCTTGGCGCGTCTTCTTTTCAGAACTTTTCTGCCGTTCGCGGTAGCCATTCTCTTGCGGAAGCCGTGTTCCTTGCTTCTCTGTCTCTTTTTGGGCTGATAGGTTCTCTTCATGATTGCACCTCCTTTTCGGTAATCGTGACACCGGTTTATCAAGCGCGTATTCCGATAAACCATATGAAAGCAGGATATATTATATCTTATTTTTCTTGATTTGTCAAGTATTTTTCAAAAAAATATTCCGAAAAAGAAAAATACGCGCTTTCGCCGCATGTCCGCGATCGTCCGATCGGGGAGAAAAAGCGGGGCAGAGCGGAGAAAAGTCCGGGGCGCACCGGCGGCAAAAACGCCCCGGAGAGCGGCGCGCGGGCGGAGAAAAGGCGGAGAAAAAAAGATCGCCGGCGCAAAAAAAGAAAATCCGCCCATAATCTTGACATTTTCCGCGCTTTCTGTTACAATAATAGAATACCAAGACAACTTCCGCGGCGAAGGCTTT
>CADBPA010000118.1 GCA_902796505.1 uncultured Ruminococcus sp. | reverse complement strand
GTGGCAATTTCAGGAACGGATTCTGCCCCGATTTTAATCATATCTTCCATCGTTTTGTCCGAGTGCGCCGAAAGGCCTTTTTCGATGGTATTGCCGCTGTCGACGAATTTCTGCAAAAACCAGCGTCGGGCACCCGCGATCCATTCGCCGATCGCGCGGATATCCTCCGGGGTGTGGTATTCTTTGACGACGGTGGTGCGGAATTCGTAATCCACCCTGCCCTCTTTGAGCAGAGCGACGCTGCGCTCGATCGGGGCAAGGTCGAGATCCGGTTTTCCGACGGTCAGGGCGTACTTTTCACGGCTGTTCTTGATATCCATCGCGACGTAATCGACAAGCCCTTCCCCGATCAGCCCCTCCAGCGTGTCGGGATAACTGCCGTTGGTGTCGAGTTTGACGAGAAAACCGAGCGCGCGCACCTTTTTTAAGAAGGAGGCGACGCCGATCTGCATCAGCGGCTCGCCGCCGGTCAGGGCGATCCCGTCGAGAATGCCGCGGCGCGTTCCGAGAAAGGCGAGGACCTGCTCTTCGGAATAGACCGGAGTATTTTTCAGATCGGTCACAAGAAGGCTGTTATGACAATAGGGACAGCGGAAATTGCATCCGCCGGTAAACAGCGTGGCGGCGACGCGGCCGGGAAAGTCCAGAAGCGTCATTTTTTGCAAGCCGTGAAAAACCATAATTCCCTCCGAATGCGATGCGGTCTATTCAGTATAGCGCATCGGGCGGAAAAAGTCAAGGGGAAAGAAGTTTTTTCGGAAATTTCGGAAATTTCACAAAAAGGTCTTGTATATTCTGACGAAATCGGTTATAATGGGGAAAATGGAAGAAAAAGCCCAATTTCTTGTGGCTATCGGCAGATTGCACTACAAAATAGAGCATTTTGCACAAAAACCGAAAAGAGGTATTTTTATGAAACTTTGCGTTCCGATCCCCTGTTTTTTCCCGAAGGGGAGCGATTTTTGCGAGGCGATCGACGCGATCGCCGATCTCGGATTCGACACGGCGGAGATCTACGGCTGGAAGGATCTCGATCTTTCGGCGGCGAAGGCGGCGCTTGACCGCCGGGGCGTTTCGCTGATCTCGATGTGTACGACCGAATTCCGCATGACCGATCCGCAGTACCGCGATCTCTGGCTTGCGGGGCTGTCCGAATCCTGCGAGGCGGCGGCGAAGGTCGGGGCGAGATTTCTGATCTCGCAGGTCGGCCCCGATACCGGCGCGCCGCGGGAGGAACAGCACGCCTCGATCGTCGCGGCCTGCCGGGCGGCGATCCCGATCCTCGAAAAGTACGAGATCACGCTGATGCTGGAGCCGCTGAACACCTACGTCGACCATCCGGGATACTATCTGACGACGGCGGCGGAGGCGTTCGCCATCGTGCGCGAGGTGGGTCATCCGCTCGTCCGGATCGTTTTCGATATCTATCACCAGCAGGTGATGGAAGGCAATATCATTCCGAATATCACGAAGAATCTCGACTGCATCGCCCATCTGCACGCGGCGGGGCATCCGGGGCGCATCGAGCTGCAGTACGGCGAGAGCGACTACAAAAATATCTTCGCCGCCGCAGAGCGCGCCGGGTATACCGGAGCCTGCGGGCTCGAATATCACCCTACCCTGCCGCCGCTTGAGAGCCTCGCGCTGGCGAAAAAGCTCTACGGCGACGCATAATAAGAAAGGAAGAAAACGATGGACAACGGACGGATGACGCCGGAAGATTATCTCGACGACAACGTTACATACGGAAGGCGCGACCGGGACGCGATCCCCATCGCGCACGTGATCGAAAAGCTCGACGAGCATCTTTCCCGCAACGATTACGCCGCAGCCGAGCGGCATCTATGCTACTGGGAAGCCGAGGCGACCGAAGCACGGAATCTGCGCGCGCTCTACACGATCGTCAACGAGCAGATCGGGCTTTTCCGCAAGCTCGGACGGCAGGAGGAAGCCTTCGACCGGGCGGCGTACGCGCTGAAGATCACCGAGGAGGCAGGGCTTTCCGGCACGGCGGCAGAAGCGACGGCGTATATCAACGCGGCGACGGCGTACAAGGCGTTCGGAAGGGTGAGCGACGCGCTGCCGCTCTACGAGGCCGCGCGGAAAATTTACGAGCGCGATCTTGAAAATACGGACGAGCGGCTCGGCGGATTATATAATAATTATGCGCTCGCGCTTGCCGAGGTCGGGGAGTACGACCGCGCCGAGGCGCTCTTTTACCGGGCGATCGGGATCATGGCGCAGAACCGGATGATGCCGGAGGAGGCGGTCTCCTATCTCAATCTCGCCGACCTTTACGAGGCGCGGGACGGGATCGAAGCCGGAGACGGGAAAATCCAGAAATGCCTGAACGAAGCCGAGCGGCTGCTCGACGATCCCGAAAATCCGCAGGACGGCAACTACGCTTTCGTCTGCGAAAAATGCCATCCGACCTTCGATTATTTCGGCAGATTCTTCTATGCGGAAGAGCTGCGAAAGCGGATGCGGAGGATCTATGAGAGGCCTTGAACTTTCCGAGGGATATTTCCGCGAATACGGTCTTCCGATGCTCGAAGAGCAGTTTCCGGGTCTTCTGCCGTATCTTGCGGCGGGGCTTTGCGGCGAGGGTTCGGAATGCCTCGGCTTTGACGACAATATCTCCGAGGATCACGATTTTGAGCCGGGCTTCTGCCTCTTTCTTCCGGGGGAGGAGGTCGTCGATCGCAAGGCGGCGTTCGCCCTCGAAAAGGCCTATCTGAAGCTGCCGAAGGAATATCGGGGATACCGGAGAAGCCTGCTTGCTCCGGCAGGCGGCGCGCGGCACGGAATGATGAGAATTTCCGAATTTTTTGAGAAAAAATGCGGCAGAAACTATGATCATCCGACAATATCCGACTGGTTTTCGCTCCCGGAACAGGGGCTTCTCGAAGCGACGAACGGAAAGATCTTCTTCGACCGCTACGGCGAGGTGACGAAGATCCGCGCCGCGCTTTCGGCAATGCCGGAGGACGTGCGCAAAAAGAAGATCTCAGGGCAGCTTCTGCTCGCGGCGCAGAGCGGACAGTACAATTTTCCGCGCATCCTCGCCCACGGAGAGCCGGAAGCCGCCGCTCTTGCGCTTGCGGAATTTACGGAGAGCGCGATCCGCGCGGCGCATCTGATCTCGGGCCGCTATACCCCCTACTACAAGTGGTCCTTCCGGTCTCTGCGCGAGCGGACCGATTTTCCCGATCTTGCGCCGATCCTCGGAAGCCTTCTCTCCTTCCAGAACGATCCGGAGAACGCCGCGCGGAAGATCGCTCTGGTCGAACAGACCGCAAGCCGCCTTTCGGAGGCTCTGCGCGAGCGCGCGCTCTCTTCTCTTCCGACCGACGAGCTGGAGCTGCAGGCCTATGAAGTCAACAAAAAGATCGCCGATCCGGCGATCCGAAATCTGCATATTTTGTATGCGGTATAAAGGAATAATTATTCATCATTTCAGCGTGAAAAGAGCGGAGACCGGAAGTCTTCGCTCTGCTATTTTTCCGGCAGGACGCCGGTATGATCGAAGGGCGGAAGAAAGCTCTCCGACTGCGTGCCGAAGTCCTGCGTGAAGGCGTTTTTCACGCCGAGGCGGAGGGCGTACTCCACAAGGTCTTCGTACTCGGCGCGGGTGACCGTGCGGTCGAGCGGTCGGGGCAGGCGGACCGACGGGGCGGAGGACGGCGGCGTATATTGATTCATCAGGCTGATATAGACCGCGTCGCCGAAGGTCTTACAGAGCCATGCGACCGAGAGCTTCGCCTCGGCGATATGGCCGGGCAGAAGCAGCACGCGGACGATCACGCCTTTTTGCAGCATTCCCTCGCCGTCAAAGACCGGAGCGCCGACCTGATCTACCATCCGGGCGATCGCGGCGCGCGCGACTTTCGGGTAATCCTCGGCAAAGGAATACGCCTTTGCCGTTTCGGCGCGCGCGTATTTGAGATCGGGCAGATAGATATCGACCGAGCCGGAAAGCAGGTCGACCGTCTCTTCCCTTTCGTACGAGGCGGTGTTATAGACGATCGGCAGGGACATCCCGGCGGCTCTCGCCATACGGATCGCCGGGAGGATCGAGGGGACGAAGTGCGTCGGGGTGACGAGGTTGATATTGTGCGCGCCCTGCGCCGCGAGTTCCCGCATGATCGCCGCGAGGCGTTCGACCGGGATCGCCACGCCGTCGCCGCCGCGGGAGATCTGCCGGTTCTGGCAATAGATACAGCCGAGCGAACAGCCGGAGAAAAAGATCGCGCCGGAGCCGCGCGTGCCGGAGATCGGCGGCTCTTCCCAGAAATGGAGCGCGGCGCGCGCGACCGTAAGCGAGGCCGAGGAGCGGCAGGCGCCGGTCTGCCCGGCGGTACGGTCCACGCGGCAGTCTCTCGCGCAGAGGCGGCAGGGGGTATAGAGGGCGGAGGGATCGGGGAAATTCATCGCGCGCTCCTTTCTTGTTTTTCTGATAAGATCATTATAACATATCGGAACGGAGTTTGCAAGGGATATTGACATTTCGGGCGGAATATGTTAGAATAAAGAAAAAACGCGAGGGACGGACCATGGAATTTACAAGCGAAAAGCGCGGCGATTATATCAGCTGGGACGAATACTTTATGGGCGTTGCTCTGCTGGCGGCGGAGCGGTCGAAAGATCCGAACACGCGAGTCGGCGCCTGCATCGTGGATGAAAACAACCGCATTCTCTCGACCGGATACAACGGCTTCCCTGCCGGATGCTCCGACGAGGTGTTCCCCTGGAACAGAGACGCGAGCCGGGGCGAGACGAAATACCCCTTCGTCGTTCACGCCGAGCTGAACGCGATCCTGAACACGCGCGGAAAGTCGCTCTACGGCTCGAAGCTCTACGTGGCGCTCTTCCCCTGCAACGAATGCGCGAAGGCGATCATTCAGTCGGGCGTGCGCGAGGTCATCTATCTCTCGGATAAATATCACGACACCCCCTCCTGCGAACAGTCGCGCAGGATGCTGGACGCCGCCGGCGTGGTCTGCAGAAGGCTTTCCACCAAGCGCAAGTCGATTCTGATTTCGTTTGAAGGCTGATCGCGGAGAAAAACGCAGATCCGATTTTATAAAAAGCGCCCGCTCGGAATGGAGCGGACGCTTTTGCTTTTCCCCGGCGATCCCGGATCGGAAGCGTGAAGATCAGAGCGAGGCAAAATACGCCTCAACCTCGGCAAAGGTCGCCGGGACGGTACCCTGCGCGAGATTGCCTTTTCCGCCGCCGCGGGCGGAAAGTGCTTTATTGAACGCCCGGACGACCGGGGTAATATCGCCCTCGCGGATCATCAGCAGATAGCGCAGCGCGTCTTTTTGCGGCAGGAAAACGCCGAGGACGCCGCCGACCTTTCCGATCGCGGCGTTGGCGTAAGCGAGCATCGCATCGGCGGTCGCGGAATCGTCGAGCAGGACGGCGAGGCTGCCGGGCGTTTCGGGCAGGGCTTTCGCCTGTTCTTCGGCGAGGCGGCGGACGAGCGAGAAGGCTTCAGTGCGGATCTGCGCCGCCTCGGCTTTGAGCGAGGCGACGGCGCCCGGAAGATCGGTATTGCCGCAGGAGAGCGAGACGGCGACGGTATGCGCCGCCGAAAAGACGTCGCAGAGATAGCGGTAGGCGCGCGAGCCTGCGAGCATCGTGATCCGCGTTCCGGACTTGTGCTTTTCCGCTGAGATACACTTGACGATCCCGATCTCGCCGGTCCTGCGGACGTGCGGCGCGCAGCAGGCGCAGACGTCGATCCCCTCGATTTCGACGATCCGGACGGCGCCCCGAATTTCGATTTTCGAGCGGTAGCTCATCGAAGAAAGCTCTTCGGGGGAGGGATAGCGGCAGGTCACCGGGCGGTTTTCCCAGATCGCGCGGTTGGCTCTTTCCTCGACTTCGGCGAGCATTTCGGGCGTGACCGGAGCGGAGGTATCGAGGGTGACTTCCCTCTCGCCGAGATGAAAGCCGACGTTCTCAATGCCGTAGAGGCTGTGAAAAAGCCCGGAGAGGATATGCTCCGCCGTATGGCATTGCATTTTCTCAAAGCGCGGCGCAAAGTCGATCTCCCCGGAGACGGTCGAGCCGACCGGGAGAGGTGAATCGGTGATATGCCGGATCACGCCGTCCCTGATGCGCACGTCCCGGACGATAGCTCCGCCGAGCCTTCCGGTATCCGCGCTCTGCCCTCCCTCTTCTGGGAAAAAGGCGGTGGCGTCGAGGATGACTTCGTAGTCCTTCCCACAGGGGGTGCAGGAGAGGACCTCGGCGGTAAAGGAGCGGAGGTAGGCGTCAAGATCGTATAGCTTTTCGGTCATAGAGACTCCTTTCAGGCGATCTGGAAGAGAAAGAATTTCAGATATTCGGTTTCGGGAACGCCCCAGAGGATCGGATGATCCGGGCCTTGCGTGCGCGCTTCGATCTGCCGGAGGGTGATCCCGGCGTCCGCCGCCGCGTTGTGGAGCATCTGCTTGAAATAGGTCTCGGTCATAAAGTGCGAGCAGGAGCAGGTGGCGAGATAGCCGCCGCGCGGCAGAAGCTGCATCGCTTTGAGGTTGATCTCTTTATAGCCGCGGATCGCCGATTTCAGCGTATCGCGGCTTTTGGTGAACGCCGGAGGATCGAGGATGATGAGATCGAAACCGGGGTTGCCTTCGTTTTTCAGGGCGGTGAGATAGTCGAACACGTCGGCGCGGACGTATTCGATCTTGTCGGAGAGGCCGTTCAGGGCGGCGTTTTCACGGGCGGTTTTCAGCGCGTCCTCCGAAATATCCACGCTGACGACCGATTCCGCGCCGGCCGCGGCGCAGTTCAGCCCGAAGGAGCCGGTATGCGTGAAGCAGTCGAGAACGCGCTTGCCCTTTGCGAGCGCGGCGACGGCGCGGCGGTTGAAACGCTGGTCGAGGAAAAAGCCGGTCTTTTGACCGTTCCTGTAATC
>CADBPA010000117.1 GCA_902796505.1 uncultured Ruminococcus sp. | reverse complement strand
GCTTCATCTCGAAAAGCGGCAAACCCTTCTCCGCCGCGCTCGTCCTGAAGGACGGACAAGCGGTCTTTGATTTTCCCTCTAAATCTTAAGATCCGATCGGGAAGCCCCGCCGAAGGGCTTCCCTTTTTCCATGCGCCGGAGAGCAGCAAGAGATTTTTTTCTCCGGGTGGAACAAAACCCGGCGCGCCGGAAAGAAAAAAGATTTTTTCGGGTTGGAACAAAACCCGGCGGCGCCGGAAAAGAAAGAGAAATTTTTCCGGGGTGGAACATATCCCGGCGCACCGGAAAGTGACATAGGGAGATTTTCCCCGGCAGAAAGACTTTCTTTCAAAAACTTTTCGGAGAGGAACAAAATCCGGTGGTAGGCATAAGATGATAATGAGCGTGCGGGATCCGCACCGACATCTCTGAATTTCAGAAAGGTTTGGTCATATTATGAACAACAACTGCCTCTGCCGTCTCTTCGACGATAACTGCACCTGGATCATCATTCTCGCCTGCATCATCTGCGTTTGCTGCTGCTGCAACAACTGACGGCGACCGATCCGATCCCACCGAGGGCGCATTTTTGCGCCCTTTTTCTTTTTTCGCTGTTTGCCCGGTCTTTTTTGGCATATTCCGGGGGCGGCGGGCGTAGGATATTCCGAAAACTACCTGAAATGGGGGATCGCTATGTTCATTTATTCGATTCGCGCCTCGCTTCTGAAACTCTTCGCCGTGGGACTTCTGACCGTCGGCGTACTCGCAGGCTTTGCGCTCGGCGGCGCGCCGGCCGCGCAGGCGGCAAGCGGAGGAGGGATCTCCTTCTCCGGCATCAAGACCAACGAGGATCGCCTCGCCTTTCTCAAAAACGCCGGGCTTACGGTGGAGCAAGAGCCGATCGAGGAAGAAAGTTTCGTGATGCCCGAAAACTTCGACCGCGTGATGATCGGCTACAACGAGATCCAGCGCGCCCAAGGCCTCGACCTCTCCAAGTACAAAAAGCGCAAGGTCACAAGATACACCTATCTTGTGAAGGACTACGACGCCCCGGACGGCTACGACGGCGCGGTCTACGCAAACCTGCTGGTCTACCGAAACAAGATCATTGCCGCCGATATTTCCTCCGCCGATCCCGAAGGCTTCGTCCGCCCAATGGTCGCAAGTTTTTCTTAAAACGGCTCGTTTTGCAAAGAAAAGTAGTCAAAAAAACAGATCTCCCGGCGAAAATCGGGAGATCTTTTCGTTTTCCGGGAGGGAAAAGCGGGAGAAAACTTTCGCGTTTTTTCCGCGCAGAGGGGTGGGACATAGAGCGAAAAAAGCACGAAGGATCATAGACCGGATCGAAAAACGCATCTTTTCTCCCAAAATGCACGTGAAATGTTGACAAAACTTTTTTTAAAGTGCTATAATATGCAAAGAGAAGAAAGAAGATATCCTACGCCGGAACATAACCGGATAAAAAGCACGCGCAACGGCGGAGTAAAGCAGCAAAAAATTCATTTTGCGGAGGAAAAGAAATGAAAAAACCAACGATATTCTCGGAACAGGAGATCGATATTTTTAAAAATATGATTGGAAAACGATTTGAAAAATACAAATGCGATCCTTTCATATATAGTCCTATGGTCTATGGCATCGTAGGTATTTATGTTGACGGAGCGATTTATAAAATTACATCGTTTTGTGAACCAGTGGAGCGGTTTTCCAACACTGAAGATATTGCCGTTCTTCACATTGAGCAAACGACAAATGATGAAATCCACTCATATATGGATAACGGAAAAATGATTGAAACTCCGGTATCAAGTAAAATAATCGCCATAGATATTGTCACCGATCATCAAAAACTCGATCACGGCTCCGATTCACAATCGCTCGATTATACGGTGGGAATCGTGTTTCATTTTGAAGATGAAAGAGAACTTTCCTTTGAAATCAAAACATGGTTTTCAGAGATGATCACCATTGAAAAAGGGTATGGACTCATTGAGAAATTCGAGTCTGTTGACGATTTTCTTGAAGAGTGGGAAGGTTGCGACGGTTATATTGCGAAATGCTCCCGCGAAATCATCCGTCTTGATTAAAAAAGCAAAGAGATCTCCCGGCAAAAATCGGGAGATCTTTTCGTTTTCCGGGAGGGAAAAGCGAGAGGTTTTTTTCGGTGCGGATGGGAAATCCTTCTCTTCTTTTGCCGATCGGAATGCCGCGCGGAGATCGCGCGACGCGCCGCGTGAAGAGCGGACGCCGCAGGTTTTGTCTCTCACGCGTTCAGGAGCGGACGCCGCAGGTTTTGTCTCTCACGCGTTCAGGAGCGGGCGCGCAGATAGCGGTCGAGCGGGCGGATCATTTCGAGATCTTCGTAGCTTGCGACCGTTTTGCCCCAGCGGCGGGCGCGCGGCCATGTGGGGCTGCCGTAAATGCAGGAGAAGAGGAAGGTGAGAAGATTGCCGGAATAGCGTTTTCTCGCGTTTTCGGCGGAGGAAACGTCCCGGTAAAAATAGAAATTCAGTTGGTGGCCGTCCTCGCTCTCGACGTAGAATTGGTAATCGAAATCCCATTCTTCCCGACCGGACTCGTCGGTATGATCGAGGAGTTTCGTCGTATAACCGCTGTCCTCATAGGCTTCCATGACCTGATCCGGCGTCAGGTCTTCTTCGCTGACCGAGCGGCAGGAGAAAAACGGCAGGCAGAGGCAAAGCAGAAGGATAAGCGCGATCGCGCGGCGGAGCAGTTTCATAGGTCGTTCCTTTCTTTTTTACGGATTTTACGCTTTGCGCGATCCCCGGTGAAGATCCTTCCTTTTCCCGGATCGGAAGATCGC
This sequence comes from uncultured Ruminococcus sp., assembly GCA_902796505.1. GTDB lineage: Bacteria > Bacillota > Clostridia > Oscillospirales > CAG-272 > UBA1740. The sequence goes on along the minus strand of CADBPA010000117.1, from coordinate 2,307 downwards.
AGGGGATCGCGGACGGGCGGTCAGATGCCGGCGATGGCGGCGAGGCGTTCGACGAAGCGGCCGGTCGCCTGCACTTTGGCTTTGGCGGAGGCGGCGTCGGTCTTCTCGACGATCCAGAGATACTCGGCGTCGGCACGCAGGTCGTCGGCTTCGCGCAGATGCTCGTCGAGGATCGCTTTCCATTCCTCGGCAGGCAGGGCGTCTCTCGCCTCGGCGGCGAGGGTGGCGCGTGCGGCGAGAAGGACGGCGTAGTCCTCCGGGGCAAGCCGCGCGAGGTCCTGCTCCGAGGCAGGCAGCGCGACCGGGGCGAAGAAGGCGAGCGCCGCCGCAGACGGACGGGCGGGAAGCGGATTTCTCGTGATATAGACGAGATGATCGCGGAAGGCGCGGACGAGCTTCGCGGTTTTTTCTTCGTCCCCGAAGAGCAGGCGCGAGAGCGCCGCCGCCGTTTCCTCCGGATGGCAGACCTCCTCGCCGTCCTCATAGAAGAGCAGGAGCGCGAAGGCGGCGCGCGCGACGCCGCTCTTGTCCTCGCGGAAGAGTTCGTCCAGCGCCGCTTTCAGTTCCTCCTCGTTTTCGGCGTAGGCGAAGGAGATCCCCTCGTCCGCGCATTTCTTTTCGTACGCCGCGATACGGTCGAGGATCTGCTGTTTTTCCGCCGAAAGGCGGTCGAGGGCGGCGCGCCGCTGCGGATTTACGACCGCCTGATCCCAGATCTTCCGAAAGCCGTTTCCTTGCGCGGTATCCACCGGGCGGTTTTCTTCCATCCTGCGCTCCACGGCGGCAAGATCGGCGCGCAGGCGGTAATCGGCGAGAGAGCCGCGCAGTCTGCGGTAGAGTTCCCGCTTTGCTTCCTTTTCCTGCTCGTCCACGCGCGCCGCCTCTTCGGCGATGCGCTCGGCGCGCTCGCGCGCCTTTTCTTCTCTGGTCTTAAAAATACCGAAAATCATATGTTTTTACCCTTATCGTCTTTAAAAACTACCTTTCTTTACAGATTCGGATCACGGGTTTTCTTCGAGAAATTTCTTGAGTTTTTCGAGGTCGATCTTCCCTCTATGTGCGCGGAGGAGTTTTAAGATCTGCTCGTCCTCGTCGGCAGGCGGTCTGCGTTCGCCGAAATTTTCTTCGCAATAGCGGTAGACCTCCGAGCGCGCGCAGCCGCCCTCGATCAGCCGGAAGAGATTCAGGAGCAGAAGCGGAATATCTCCGATCCTGCCGCTCTCGTAATCGGCGAGATACTTATAGAGCGTCGGTCGGCTTTTTCCGGTGAGCCGCGCAAGCTCGGTGATGGAAATAAAGTCGGTGATTTTCATATCCTCATTTTTGTCTCCTTTCGGATCTGTGATTTCCTCTTACCGTCACTATTTTACACGATCCGTAAAGATTTGTCAAGTACTTTTTTCAAATTTTTACGAAATTTTACGATTCCTTACAATTTGTCCCCGGATTCCGCAAAGAAAAAAGCAGGCGTAAGCCTGCTTTTGCCGTTGTTTGACGCCCGGATCTGCCCCCGGCCGCCGGCCGCGTACCCGAACGCACCTTCGGCGGACGGCAGCCTTTTTACCGAAGGCTGAGCCGGACGGGAAGCTCTCCCTTCCCTGCGCCGAGCAGTTCCCGAAGCTCGCGCTCGGTATAGCCTTCGATCCTGCCGATGCGCGTGAAGCTCCAGCTGTTTTCGCCGTAATAGAGGCAGAGGCTGTTTCCCTGATAAAGGATGACGTCGCCGGGGCGGGTGTCGATCCTCGTATCGTTTCGCGGAAGGCTTCGCCCGATGCTTCCGACCTTCTCGAAGCCGCCGTAATCGTCGGCGGTATAGCTGAGATCGCCCTCTCCGAGAAGCGCGGCGAGCGCCTTCGCCGAGGAGTTGTCCGCAAGCGTTACCGCGAGGCGGTTTCCCTGAATATACAGATAGATCGTCATGATTTCTTCTCCATTTTCTTTGGCTTCTCCGCTTTCTTTGGCTTCTCCGTTTTCTTTGACTTCTCCGCTTTCTTTGGCTTCTCCGCTCTCGTCGGTTTTCTCTGCCCGATCCGGCGCCGCGCATCCGATGAGAGCCAGAATCAGGAGCGCGCAGAGGAAGAGGATCGGGAATCGGTTTTTCATTCGTTTTCTTCCTTTCTGTTTTACGCGCGTTTTTACGCGCGTTTTTACGCGCGTTTTTACGCATGTTCAGCGTTCCGGTATTCCTCGTCCGAGACCGGCTCGAGCCACTCGGTCGTCCCCTGCTCGCCCGGCACTTCGATCGCCAGATGCGAAAACCACGAATCGACCGCCGCGCCGTGCCAATGCTTGACGCCTTCGGGAATG
>CADBPA010000116.1 GCA_902796505.1 uncultured Ruminococcus sp. | reverse complement strand
TACGGCGGCGGATCGCTGACGGCGCTGCCCATCATCGAAACGCAGGCGGGCGACGTTTCGGCGTATATCCCGACCAACGTCATCTCCATCACCGACGGGCAGATCTTCCTTGAGACCGAGCTGTTCCATGCGGGCATCCGCCCGGCGGTCAACCCCGGTATCTCGGTATCGCGCGTCGGCGGTTCGGCGCAGATCAAGGCGATGAAGAAGGTTTCGGGAACGCTGAAACTGCTCTATTCGCAGTACAGAGAACTTCAGGGATTCGCCCAATTCGGCTCGGACCTTGACGCCGACACGACGGCGCGGCTCGAACAGGGGCGGCGCATCGTCGAGGTGCTGAAACAGGGCCGCAATTCTCCCGTCGCCGTCGAGCTTCAGGTCGCGATCATCTACGCGGTGGTGAACGACCTTCTGCGCGACATCCCGGTCGATCGGATCCGCCGCTTTGAAGAAGAGCTCTTCGACTATCTCGTCGCAACGCAGGACGAGCTTCTCCGCTCGATCCGCGAGACCGGCGTTCTGACCGATGAAACCACAGAGCAACTGCGCTCTGCGATCATATCCTGCAAAGAAAAGTTTGCAAAATAAGACACTATTCCTCCGGAAGAGCAGATCTTCCGGGCAAAAGGCACAAGACTTTTACGAAAGGAGAAGAGTATGGCAGGCGCTTCGATGAACGACATCAAGGCGAGGATGCGCAGCGTATCCAACACGATGCAGATCACAAAGGCGATGGAGCTTGTCGCCACCTCGAAGCTGCGGCACGCGAAGGAGCAGGCGGAACATTCCCGCGCTTTCCGCGAAGCCTTGTTCCGTGCGATCCCCGAGATCGCCGTCTCGGAAGCCGTGCGCGAGAGCGTTTGGTTTTCGGGGAAGGAAGACGCTCCCACCCTCTATATCGTCATCGCCGGCGACCGCGGGCTTGCGGGGGGCTTCAACAGCAATATCTTCCGTCTGGCGGCGGCGAAGGCGGACGAGAACGCCCTCTTTCTCCCGATCGGCAAAAAGGCGACCGACCACTTCCGCTATAAGGCGCTCCCCACCTATCGCGTGCCGGCGCCGGTGACCGCGGACGTACACGTCGGGGGTGCGTTTCATCTCTCCGCCGCGATCGCGGAGGACTTCGCTGCGGGAAAGATCGGACGTGTCGTTCTGGTCTACACCCGCTTCGTCTCGATGATGACGCAGGCGCCGACGACGGAGGTTCTTCTTCCCCTCTCCGCTCTCGCGGAGGAAAAAGCGGGCGATCCGCTATACGAAGGAGACGGCGAGGAGCTGATCGCGAAGATCGTCCCGGACTGCCTCGGGGGCGCGATCCACGCGGCGGTCTGCGAATCTCTGGCGTCCGAATCGGCGGCGCGGCGCGCCGCGATGAACTCGGCGAATAAGAACGCCGAGGAAATGATCCTGGATCTGAATCTCAAATTCAACCGCGCGCGCCAGGCGGTCATTACCCAGGAGATCACCGAGATCGTCTCCGGCGCGGAAGCGCTTTAACTTCAAGAACGCATCAAGAAGGAACAAAATCTATGGCACAGAATATCGGAAAAATCGTTCAGATCATCGGTCCCGTGCTGGATATCCGCTTTGAAAACGGGCATCTGCCGGATCTTCTGAACGCCATTGAGATCGAATACGAAGGCAAGCGCGTCGTGTGCGAGGTCGCCGGGCAGCTCGGAGACGACACCGTGCGCTGCATTTCCATGTCCTCGACCGACGGTATGTCCCGCGGAATGGACGCCGTGGATACCGGCAGGCCCATTTCGGTCCCGGTCGGCAGAGAGACGCTCGGCCGCATTCTGAACGTCCTCGGCGAGGCGGTGGACAATATGCCCGATCCCGAAACCGCCGAAAAATGGAGCATCCACCGCGATCCTCCGGCATTTGACGAGCAGGAAGGAACGACCTCCATTCTGGAGACCGGCATCAAGGTCGTCGACCTGATCGCCCCCTACGCGAAGGGCGGCAAGATCGGGCTTTTCGGCGGCGCGGGCGTCGGCAAGACCGTCCTGATCATGGAGCTGATCAACAACATCGCCACGCAGCACGGCGGCATCTCGGTGTTCACCGGAGTCGGCGAGCGCACGCGCGAAGGAAACGACCTTTATAATGAAATGAAAGAATCCGGCGTCCTCTCCAAGACGGCGCTGGTCTACGGGCAGATGAACGAGCCGCCCGGAGCGAGAATGCGCGTCGCGCTCGCCGGGCTGACCGAGGCGGAATACTTCCGAGACAGGGAAGGTCAGGATGTTCTGCTCTTCATCGACAATATCTTCCGCTTCACGCAGGCGGGCTCGGAGGTCTCCGCGCTGCTCGGGCGTATGCCGTCCGCGGTCGGATACCAGCCGACGCTGGCG
>CADBPA010000115.1 GCA_902796505.1 uncultured Ruminococcus sp. | reverse complement strand
GTCCCGAACCAAGCGCTCTACCAAACTGAGCCACACCCCGAAATTGAATATAGAGTTTTATGAAAATACAAGCAACATCACATTGCTTTTTTCACAGCATGGATTATTATATCACAACGCGGTGGATTTGTCAATGCTTTTTTGAAATTTTGTTCGCGGAATTTTGTTTTTTTCAAACGAATACAGAGCGAAATCCCCGGCAAAAGAGACGTTCGATCAAAGGAAGAAAAAAGTCCGAAAGAATCAAAGAAAAATTGCAAAAAAGGCTTGACATTGCACAGAGGAATGAGTATAATGATATTGAACGGTTGAACAATCATTCAACTGTTAGAGAAAAACAGAACGGAGGGGAGAGAAGATGACAAGCGAGAAAACCGACGAAGTGCGGCGAGCGGGATTCGACAAAACGGCGCAAGCCGACCGGGCAAACGCTTTTGCCGAGCCGAAGACCGCAGACGGAGCAGTCGGCGCGGGGAAGCGTACCGGAGCGAAGACCGCAGACGGAGCAGTCGGCGCGGGGAAGCGTACCGGAGCGAAGACCGCAGACGGAGCAGTCGGCGTGGGGAAACGTACCGGAGCGAAGATCGCAGACGACGCCGGGACTGCCGGCGCAGGGATACCCGCAGGGAAAAGCGAAAAATCCGTCTCCCCGACCGCCGGAGGAGACCGGGGGATGGGCGGTGCGCGTTACGCCGAGAGGCTCTGCGCCGGTTGTGAAAAGCGCGGCGAGGGGGAACTGCCCTTCTGCACCGACGACGTAGTACACGGCTGCGCGGTCGCCAAGCGGCGCGCCGGGATGCCGGACGTTGAAACGCTCTACGATCTCTCGGATTTCTTCAAGATCTTCGGAGACAGCACCCGGCTCAGCATCCTCTTCGCCATCGACGGCGAGCCGCTCTGCGTCTGCGACATTGCCGACCTGCTCGGTATGACGAAATCCGCCGTCTCGCACCAGTTGCGCATCCTGCGCGACAGCGATCTGATCACCTACCGCCGTTCCGGCAAGAACGTCTTTTATTCGCTTGCCGACGACCACGTGCGCGACATCATCGAGAAGGCGCTCGAACACATCCGTGAATAACTTTGTAAATCTTTTTCCATAAAGGAGAACGCAATATGAAATTCAAATTCAACGTCACAGGTCTGGACTGCCCCAACTGCGCGGCAAAGCTCGCCGCAAGAATGGAAAAACTCGACGGCGTGGACAGCGCGAAGATCAACTTTCTCGCCGAGAAACTGACGGTCGAGAGCGAACTGCCCGAAGAGAAACTTCTCGTCGCACTTCAAGAGATCGCGGACGATTTTGAGGATGGAATCAAGATTTTAAAATGAACAAATTCAAGAAGAAATGTAAAAAAATATTTGCATTTTTGAAGAAAGAGCCGGTTCGCATCGCGCTCGGACTGCTCTTCTTCCTGCCGGGATTCATTCTCGAAAAATGCGAACTGACCGTCCTATCGAGGATCCTTTGCCTGATCGCGCTCGTGATCGCCGGGCTTCCGGTGCTGGTCGAGGCGATCAAAGGCATCTTTCACGGAGAACTGCTCGACGAGACCTTCTTAATGTCGATCGCCTCGATCGGTGCGATCGTCCTCGGCGAGTACACCGAGGCGGCGGCGGTCATGATCTTCTATCTCGTCGGCGAATACTTCGAGCATCGCGCCGTCCGCCGTTCGCGCGGAGCGATCAAATCGCTGATGGATATCCGCCCGGACGAGGCGACCGTCCTCCGGGGCGGCAGGGAAGAGCGCGTGGACGCCGAAGAGGTCGAGGTCGGGGAAAGCATCCTCATCCGTTCGGGCGAGCGCGTGCCGATCGACTGCGTGATCCTTTCGGGAAACGCCGATCTCGACACCTCCGCCCTGACCGGCGAGTCTGTCCCCCGCGCGGTGCGCCCCGGCGATCCGCTCGACTCCGGCGCGGTCGTTCTCTCCGGCGTGCTGACCTGCAAAACGCTTCGCCCGGCGGACGAATCCGCCGCCGCGCGCATCCTCGAACTCGTCGAGAACGCGAACGAGCGCAAGTCGAAAGAAGAGAATTTCATCACCAAATTTTCGCGCGTATATACCCCCTCGGTCGTCGTCGGCGCGCTTCTCGTTGCGATCCTTCCGCCGATCTTCGGCTGGACCGAATGGTCGGAGGCGATCTACCGCGCGCTGGTCTTCCTCGTCGTTTCCTGCCCCTGCGCGCTGGTCATCTCGGTGCCGCTCGCCTTCTTCGGCGGGATCGGCTGCGCCGCCTCGCGCGGCATCCTCTATAAGGGCGGCAACACCTTCTCGGCGATCGCCCACGCCAAGACCTTTGCCTTTGACAAAACCGGCACGCTGACGACCGGCAGGTTCGCCGTCTCCGGGGTCTATCCCGTCGGGATGGACGAGAAAGAATTGCTCGCGCTCGCCGCGTCCGCCGAATACGTTTCGCTGCACCCGATCGCCCTCTGTATCAAGCAGGCGGCGGGCGAGGTCGCCCGACCGGACGAGAGCCGCGAAGTCCCCGGAAAGGGAAGCATCGCCACCGTCGCGGGCAGGCAGATCGCCGTCGGCAACCGCGCCCTGATGCGGCAGATCGGCGCACAGATCCGCGGCGAGCATACCGCGGACGCCGGGATCGTCTATCTGGCGGACGGCTCGGAATACCTCGGCTGCATCGCCGTCTCGGACGAGATCAAGCCGGAGGCGAAAGCCGCGATCGCGCAGCTGCGGCAGCTCGGAGCCGAAAAAACGGTCATCCTTTCGGGCGACCGCAAGGAGAACGTCGAGCGCGTGAAAAAAGCCGTCGGCCTTGACGCCGCCGAAGCCGAACTCCTCCCGAATGAGAAATACGAACGCCTCGAGCGGCTGATCGCCGAGGGCAACGGCAAGACGGTCTACGTCGGAGACGGCATCAACGATGCCCCCTCGCTTGCCCGTGCCGACGTCGGCGTGGCGATGGGCGCGATCGGCTCGGACAGCGCGATCGAAGCGGCGGATATCGTCATTATGTCCGATCGGCTCGACAAACTCCCCGAAGCGATCCGTGTGGCGCGCAAAACCCTCCGCATCGCCAAAGAGAATATCGTGTTCGCCCTCGCCGTCAAGATCGGCGTGCTGATCCTCGGCGCGCTCGGGATCGCCAATATGTGGCTTGCCGTGTTTGCGGACGTCGGCGTCGCGGTGATCGCGGTGCTCAACGCCATGCGCGCGATGCGTATAAAGAAAGCCGGGTAAGCCGCGCCGATCGCGGCGCTCGACGCCATGCACATGCGCGCTATGCCTATGCGCGCTATGCGCGCGAAGAAGAAGAAAGCCGCGTAAGCCGCGCCGATCGCGGTGCTCAACGCCATGCACACGCGCGCTATGCACATGCGCGCCTTGCGCGCGAAGAAGAAGAAAGCCGGGTAAGCCGCGCCAATCGCCGTGCTCAACGCCATGCGCGCCATGCACATGCACACGCGCGCCGTGCGCGCGAAGAAGAAAGCCGCGTAAGCCGCGCCGATCGCTGCGCTCAACGCCATGCACATGCGCGCTATGCCTATGCGCGCTATGCGCGCAAAGAAAACAAAATGATCATTTCCCCGGAATCACCGAGAGCCGGCACCTCAGGGCGCCGGCTCTTTTGATATGTTTTTTCGTAGGGACAGAATCCTCTTTTTGCGGCTTTTTGCCGGAAATACGGAATATTCTTGATTGCAGTTTTCGGGAATTACAGAATGCTCTTTTCTTCCAGCACTTCGGGATGCTTTTTGATGTATTTCGTCCACTGGATATAGCCGTAGGTGCAGTTGGTCATATAGCCGATCTTGAGCGGCAGAAGCACCCACTGCCCGGCGATGATATTCATTGCGCCTTCGAGGATCGCTTCCACAAACCAGCACACCCATTGTTCGCGGAAGCGGAAGAGGATCGCAAGGCCGTTCAGGATGCCGACCACGGTGGCGCAGGCGTCCATATAGCAGACGATGTTTTCGAGCACCTCGTTGCCGCCGAAGATCTCGGTCTGCAGATCGATCCGGGTGAGCAGATAGCCGATGCCGAGCGTCCAGACGACGATCCCGACCAGCACCAGCACCTCCTGCCAGCCTTTCAGCGTGCGCACACGGGTGAGTTCGTCCTCCTCGCGGTCGGGCTTCTTGTGCCAGTTGATGAAGGAAATGATGTCGCAGGGAAGCCAGAAGAAGAGGGTGGAGGCGAGCGTCGCAAAGCGGTACATCAGGACGACGCAGATGAGGATCTCGGTGATCTCCACAAAGACCGAAACGATGAAATTCCACTTCGACTGCTTCGAGATCAGAAGCTCGCAGAGAATGTTGAGGAAGGTATCGAGCAGATAGAGAAGCATGATCCAGATGCCGCTGACGCCGTTGCACGCCTCCTCGGGAACGAGGACCGAGACGATCGTCGCAAGAAGCATAATGGAGAGAAACCAGATCTTCTCATAGCTGCTGAAATGCTTTCCGAAAAAGACGATGACCGCCATGCTCGCCGAGAGGATCAGGAAGGTCAGCGCCTGCGAGAACACGCCCTCTTTCGCCTCGTCGGCATAGAGGTCGCGCGCGGCGCGGATGATATCGGTTTCGGTCGGCTCTGCGGTGAAGGCGACCGCCGCGCCGTCTTCGTTTACGTAGACGAAGCCGTCGAAGATCTCGTTTTCACCGATACGGTCGTACTCCTCCTCGGTGTAGTTGACCGTGAAGGAGATCTCGCCGGACTCGTCGGCGTATTCGACCGGGAAAACCGTTTCCTCTTCGGGATCGAAGTCCTCCTCGTCCATATTCTGACGGTAGAAGACGGTGGTCTCGTCGCGCACGTAATCGGCGGGATCGACCGGCGCCGCCACCTTCACGATCCCGATCACGGTAAAGATCAGCGTGAGGACGATCGCCGCGCAGAATCCGAGGAGCAGAAGCGCGCGCAGGACGGGCTTTCGGATGCCGGTCCTCTCGTAGATCTTTGCGAGTTTGTTTGCCGCAATCGTTTCACCGCTGTTTTGATTCTTGACGTTGTTTTCGTTGTTCATTGGAGTGTCCTTTTTTTAAAAATGCAAATAAAAGTTTGAAAAATCGAATCATTTCGCCGATCTTGCACTGCTGCAGGTCAGGTAAATGATCTGTCGGCTCTTTGCGAGATCCTGCAGAAGCCGGATCGCGCGGGCGAGTTTTTCGTCGTCGAAGTGCGCAAAAGGATCGTCGAGCAGAATGACCGGTGACTCCTCGCGGTAGAGCGAATCGACAAGGGCAAGCCGCGCCGCCAGAGCGTAGAGATCGCGCGTTCCGAGACTGTATCCCTCGACCGGGCGGGTCGCGCCGCGGTCGGTTTTTGCGACGGTGAAGGAGGTGTCCATTTCAAAATCCGCCGACTCGTCCGAGATCGCCGCAAGGTAACCGAGAAAGGCCTTTTTCGTGCCGTCGAGATATTTTGAAGTCAGGCTTTCCTTCGCGCGTTCGAGCCAGTATTTGGTTTTTTGCAGAATATTCAGCTCGCGCTTTTTCCCGGCGACGCTTTCGTCGAGCGCCGCCTTTTCGGCGATCAGCGCGTCGCGCTCTTCCATGCGCTCTTCTTCCGAGCGGATCTTCGCCGCGATCTCCGCCCTCCGGCGTTCCAGCGCCAGCCGCGCGGTCTGATTTTCGCGCAGTTTTTCGGCGAGGTCTTCGCCGCCCGACGGTGCGGGTGCGGTCTTGTCCTTGAGAGAGACGCCGTTTTCCGCGGCGAAGCGGTCGATGTCGCCCTGCATACGGTCGATCGTGCGGCGGCAGAGGTCGTATTCGCTCTTCGCGCGGCGGATCTGCGCCATCCGGTCTCCGCCGGGGTTCAGCGGAAAGCGGCGGTAGAAACGCTCGATCTCTTCGGTCAGCCTTGCGGCTTCGGCGCGGAGCTGCTCCTCGTTTTCGCTCCGGGCGTCCTCTCCCATCATGCGCGCGAGATCATAGCGGCGCTCGATGGCGTTCACCTCGTCGCAGGGATCGTCGCACGCAGGGTGCGGATACGGGCGCGTCAGCGCCGCAAAGACGTCGGCTTTCTCCTGCCGCACGCGCTCGGCTTCCCGGATCGCGCTCTCCCACTCGCCCTTCGCTTTTTGGTATCTGCCGCCGCGGATCGGAAGCAGCAGAAGCAGGATCAGGCCGGGGAGGATCAGGGCAAAGCAGGCGGGATGGAGCAGAGCGCCGAGGACGGCGCCGAGCAGGATCAGCAGGATCCCGAACGCCAGCAGCGCGGCGCCGGCTTTCGGCGGCTTCGGCGCAGACTTCTCTTTGAGATCGGCGACGCGCGCGTCGGCTTTTCGGATCTCCGACGCGACCGAGCGCATCCGGGCGATCGTCTCCTCGCTAAGATCCCGGAAGACGTCGTACTCCCCCCGGCTCTTCGGAGGGGCGTTTGCCCGATTCGTCAGCCGCTGCCGCTCGGACTCCTTTGCCGTGATCGCGGAAAGCTCTTCCTCTTCCGGCTCGCCGGAGGCGAAAAATCTCGAAAGCTCCGCGGCGCGGGCAAATTCGCGGTTGCGGTTTTCCATCATGGTATCGAGCTGGCGGCGGATCGCGTTTTTCTGCTCTTCACGCAGCACGGCCTGCCGCTTCTTTTCCAGTTCCGCCCGTTCGCGCTCCAGCGCGTCGGCTTCGGACTGTAAACTTTTCATTACGTTTTTATCGTCGGCGATCACGCCTTCGAGCGCCTTCAGCTCTCCGAGGGTGACATCGATCTGTCCGGATCTCTTCTGATCGTCGGCGATCTCGCCGGCGCCGCCCTTTTTCTGGAGCGCCCTGCGCTTTTCTTCTATGCGCTTGACCGCCTCGTCGTAGGCGCCGATGTCCCCGGTCGATCCGACGAGGTCGGAAAGCTTTTCGGCGACCGTTTGGTTTTCGTTCTTTCCGCTGAGGTTGCGCTCGGAGAGAAAGACGGTGCGCTCGTATCCGTCGGCGTCGATGCCGAAAAGTTCTCTGCCGAGATTCTCGGTGTAATCGTCCGACGGCCGTCCGAGATCGAGGTCGTAGAGCGTGAACGTGTCGCCTGCGACCTTCTGCCCGAACGTTCGCTCGACGCGGTAGCGTTTTCCGCCCGCCTCGAAGGTCAGGCTTCCGCCGCATACGCCGCCCTGCCATGGCAGATAGCGGCTGCGCTCGTTCTCGAAAAGATCGCGCTTGCGGTTGTCCGGCAGACCGTAAAACATCGCCTTGATGAACGCCGAAAGGGTGGTCTTTCCGTATCCGTTTTCGGCGCGGATCTCGTTCAGCCCCGAAGAAAAGCGGTAGTCGAAGTCCGAGAGCCTGCCGAAGTTTTCAATATGTAACGAGAGAAGTTTCATTTTTATACCTCCCCCGCGAGCGCGAGAATGCCGCACTCGATGATCGCGTCCTTTTCGTCGGGCGAAAGGCTCTCGTCCGCCGAGACCAGCCGGATCAGCTCGCCTTTGAGCGATTTGTCGTAGCGGTAGTCCTCGGCGTTGAGCGCGAGGCGGCTCTCGTCCTTGATCTCAAAGCAGTAAAACCGCTCCGCCAGCCGGTCGGCGATCTCCTCCGTCCCGTAGCGCAGATCCGGACTGCGCCCGCCGGTCAGCAGAACGCGCACAAGGTCTTTTGCGGGGATCTCTCTCACGGCGTCCTCCGCCGCGCGGAAAACGTCGTAAGCCGTCTTCGCCCCGGTCAGATCGGCGGAGACGATATGAAGCCGCCTTTTTGCCGCCGGAACGAAGCGCACCGAGACGCCCCCCTCCGAAAGATCGAGCAGAGCGAAGCCTTTCTCGCCGGTCTCGTCGAATCCGCGCCCCTCCGGCGTGCCGCAGTAGACCGCCGTCGTCCGCCGGGAAAGCTTCTTTTCGGAATAGCTGTGGTAATGGCCGAGGCAGAGAAGATCGACCTCCTCCGGCACTTCGCGCTCGCCGATCACGCCGCCCGGAGCCGATCGATCGCGCAGCTCGCCGTGCAGAACGACGATATTGCGCCCGGTCGCGGAGAGCTCAAGAGAGGAGAACATCCCCTCCGCGGTCTCGCTCCGCCCGGCGATGCGAACGCCGTCAAAATCGAAATAGGTCCACCCCGTGTCGAAAAAAACGAGGTTTTCGGGAATCTTCACGCCGCAGTCGAGAAAGGCTCTTTTCTCGTGATTTCCCGGCAGATAGAAAAATTTCATCTCCGGCGCTTCGGCAATGACCGAGGCGACGGCTTCGGCGGAACGCCGGGTGACGACCTCGCTGTCGAAGAGATCGCCGGCGATGATCACGCCCAAAGCGCCGAACGCCCGCCCGGCTTCGACCACGCGGCGGAAACTTTCGATCAGCTCGCGGCGGCGCTCGGCGATCTTCTCGCGCGGCAGTCTCGCCGTCATCGGAGAGCCGATATGCAGATCGGAGGTATGGATCAGTTTCATGCGTTCACCTGTCAGACCGAATTTTTTCTGCGGTATTCGCTCGGCGTCATGCCGCGCTCCGCCGCGAAGATGTTGGAAAAGTAGGATTGATTGCGGAAGCCCACCCGCTCCGCCACGTCGCCGATCGGAATATCGCGGTCGACGAGAAGCTTCGTCGCCTCGTCGATGCGCACCTTCGTGATGTATTCGTTGATCGTGATGCCGTATTCCTTGCGGAAGGAGGTGTAGAGGGTGGATTTCGAGTAGCCGATCGCCCGGCACATCTCCGAGATCACGATGCGGTCGCCGTAGTGCTCGTCCACGTAGCGGCGCACGATCTGCCCGACCGTCCGCTTCGCGTAGGGAAGAATGTTGTCGGTCGTCAGCTTCTCGGCGCACATCGACATGATGCGCACGTACGCCTTCGCCTTCTCTTCCGAAAGACGGGGCGTCGCCGCGATCAGAGCTTCGGCGTCGGCTTCCCCGTCGTAGCGGCGGATCGCCGAGAACATCCCCTCGGTGTCTCCCTCTTCGGGCATGACCTGCCCCATCATCAGGTATCCGGTCAGCACCCCGAAGGAATAGATCGGGCTGATGATCTCGGTCAGGCCGTGCCGGCAGCGGTAGATCACCGTCGCGCGGTCTTCCTTTGCGTTTGCCGCCGCCTCTCTGTCGCAGACGCGGCAGCGCTCGAATTCCTCCTCGCTGTGCGCGTGCAGAAAGGCGCAGAAGGGAAGTTTCTCTTCGGGATAGGCGGCGATCTCCTTGAACTCCGCCGTGTGAAGCGAAACGCGAAAGCCCGAAACCAGATTCAGATCGCGCAAAACCGCGATGATGTTTTCCCGATTCATGATCCGTCCTCCCGTAAATTCCGTAAGGTTTGTTGAAATGATTGAAAAATCGTTCTAATTCTATAATTTATTATACGATTTCCGCTTGAAATTGTCAATATAAAAAGTTATAATTAAATCAGAAATTTTTTAGAAATCGTCTCTGCCGCCGGAACCGATCCGGGCGCAGTTTCATAATCTGGTAAAACGGAGAGACGATCCTTCCCCGAAAAACGAAAACACAGACACGAAAGGGCAACGTTATGCAAGAAAATTCCAACATCCCCGTATGCACGCCGGAGCAGGCCGCCGCGCATTTTCGCCTCGAAGGTAAATTCCTCGACGCCGTCCGCTACGGCAGCGGCCATATCAACGACACCTATCTCGTCCGCACCGAAACCGACCGCGGCGTCCGCCTCTACATCCTCCAGCGCGTCAACGGCTACGTCTTCAAAGAGCCGTGGAAGGTCATGGAGAATATCGCCGGGGTGACCGGCTACCTGAGAGAGTTTCTGCTCGCAAACGGCGGCGATCCCGACCGCGAGTGCCTCACCCTCGTCAAAACGACCGACGGAGGAGACTATTTTATCTCGGAGGACGGCAAGTATTGGCGCGTTTTCCTCTTCATCGTGGACAGCGTGAGCTACGATAAGGTCGAAAGCCCCGAGCAGTTCTATACCTGCGGCGTCGCCTTCGGCAATTTCCAGTACCTTTTGCGCGGCTATCCGGCGGAGAAACTGCACGAGACCATCCCGAATTTCCATAACACCCCCGACCGCTTCCGTCAGCTGACCGAGGCGATCGCCGAAAACAAAGCCGGAAGGCTCGCCGAGGTCGGCGCCGAGATCGCCTTCTGCCGCGAGAGGGAGGAGTTCGCCGGGCTGTTCGAGCGCGCCCGCGCCGAAGGAAAGCTTCCCCTGCGCGTCACCCACAACGACACCAAGCTCAACAACATTCTTTTCGATAAAGCGTCCGGCGCGCCGGTCTGCGTGATCGACCTCGACACCATTATGCCGGGCTACGCCATCAACGATTTCGGAGATTCCATCCGCTTCGGCGCGACCACCGCCGCCGAGGACGAAGCCGATCTCTCCAAGGTGCATTTCGACCTCTCGCTCTTCGAGATCTACGCGAAGGGCTTCATCGAGGGCGCGAAGGGCGGACTGACCGAGGGCGAGATCTCCCGGATGCCCGAAGCCGCGATCATGATGACCTTCGAGTGCGGGATGCGCTTCCTCGCCGATTACCTGAACGGCGACGTCTATTTCCGCACCTCGCGCGAGCGGCATAACCTCGACCGTGCGCGCAATCAGTTCAAGCTCGTGCGCGATATGGAAGAGTCGCTCCCCGCGATGCACGCCGTCATTGAAAAGTACGCAAAATAAGATCTGATCTCAAAAAAATACGGAATTTGAAAAGAAAGGTTTACAAAAATGTTTCATTTTCTCTGTGCAAGCACCAAAAAAGAAGCCAGCAGACTCGCCGCGGATCTGGCGATCGATCTGCTGAAGAAGAACCCCGAAGCCGTCCTCGGTCTCGCCACCGGCTCCTCTCCGCTCGATTTTTACGCCGATCTCGTCGAGGCGAACAAAGCCGGGCAGATCAGCTTCAAAAAAGTCAAGAGCGTCAATCTTGATGAGTACGTCGGGCTGGCGCCGGACCACGACCAGAGCTACGCCTATTTCATGCACGAAAATCTCTTCGACAAGGTCGATATCCTCCCGGAGAACACCCACCTGCCCTCCGGCACCGCGAAGGATCTCGACGCCGAGTGCCGCCGCTATCACGAGCTTCTGCTGGAAGTCGGCACGCCCGACCTGCAGGTCCTCGGCATCGGCAACAACGGACATATCGGCTTCAACGAGCCGGCGGACGTCTTTCCGGAGAACACCTCCGCCGTCACGCTGACCGAGTCCACCATCCGCGCAAATTCCCGCTTCTTCTCCTCGATGGACGAAGTGCCGAAGATGGCGATCTCGATGGGCGTCGGCGAGATCCTGCGCGCGAAGAAGATCCTTCTGCTCGCCTTCGGAACGGCGAAAGCCGAGATCCTCGAAAAAGCCCTCTTCGGCGAGGTCACCCCGCGCGTTCCCGCGTCGATTTTGCAGACCGCCGACGAGGTCTATATCTGCGCCGACGACGAAGCCATGGCGGTCATCCGCGAAAAGCACGGCGCGATCGCCTGATCCCACCTCCGACCGATCCGAAAAACGCGCAACCCCTCCGCGCGATCCGAAAAGATCATCTGACGGAGGCGATCCCGAAAAGAAAAAACCGCGCGGCGTGACCGTGCGGTTTTTTCTGATAAAGCGGGGAAGCGCGGGGGCGTGTCGCGTTTCCGGCGATTTTCCGGCTCTTTCCGGAAGCTTTTAAGAGATTTTGCGGAGCTTTTCCGGCGATTTTCCGGCTCTTTCCGGAAGCT
>CADBPA010000114.1 GCA_902796505.1 uncultured Ruminococcus sp. | reverse complement strand
GATCGCCGTGAGGAAGGATCGCGCGCTGATGTTCAGCCCGCTTTTTGCCTTTTCTTTTTGCATAATTATTCCCTCATTTCATCATTTCTTTGTAGAACGCGATCGCCGGAGCGAGGCAGGAAATATCGACGCATTCGTTCAGCCCGTGAACGCCGCCGAGCTGCTCGTTCGTCACCCGGAAGGGAACGAATCCGTAGCAGAGATCGGAAACGACGCTCATAAAGCGGTTATCGCTTGCCGCCATCGCGAGATACGGCGTGGTCTCAACGTTCGGGAAAATAGTTTTGACCGCTTCTTCGATTTTACGGAAACGTTCGTTTTTGAAGTCGGCGAGGGGGGAAGGATACCCGGGCTCCAGCACCTCGGTCTCGACCTGATATTTTGCCGCAAGCTTGCGGATCGCCTCGAAACTTGCCTCTCTGCCCTGATGATGCGAGAAGCGCATATCGCCGACCACCCACGCCTGCTGCGGCAGTACGTTGTTCGCCTCCGAGCCCTGCGCCATGGTGAACGCCACGGTGGTGCTAAGCATTGCCTTTGCCGCCGGAGATACGGCGGGGAGAAGCGCTTTCAACAGGGGAGAGAAGAAGGTCGGATGGCCGAGGAGAAATTTCAGAGGACCTCGCATCGTCTTTGCCAACCGGGAGAACATTTCTTTGACTACCGGGGCAAGTTCTATGCGGAAAATCTTCTTCCGATCGACCGCCGCCATAAATTTACCGAGGCGGACGAGCGGCGTGTTTTTCGGCGGACGGGAGGCGTGTCCCCCATTTGATTTTGCGATGAAGCGGAGTTTCGCCGCCCCTTTTTCGCCGACGCCGATCAGCGCGTAGGTGCCTTTTGCGCCCGCCATCGGCTCGCGGACGATCATACCGCCCTCGTCCAGCGAAAACGCGAAGCGGATCCCGCGGCGAAGAAGTTCCTTGGCAATGATCTGTGCGCCGTCGCCGTTGCATTCCTCGGTCCTCGCCGATTCAAAATAGATATCTCTTTCCGGGACAAAGCCTTCCGCGATCAGTTCCTCCGCCGCGGAGAGCATGCAAAAGAGTCCGCCCTTGGTGTCGAGCGTGCCTCTCCCGTAGAGTTTTCCGTTTTCGATCACCCCGGCGAACGGCGGGTGGATCCACTCTCCGTCCGCGGCGACCACGTCCTGATGATTCATAAACAGGATCGGTTGCCCGGCGCTCTTTCCTTTCCAACGGAAGAGAAGGCTGCCGTCGAAGTCCTCGATCTCCATCGTTTCGTAAACGTGCGGAAACAGTTCGCGCATGACACTCTGCAAGCGGCGAAATTTCTCGATTTCCTCTTCGCTTTTCGCACCGGCGTAAGTCGAGATCGTCTCCACCCGGATCATTCGTGCAAGGCGCTGTGCATATTCCATATCGCGCGCGTGAAATTCGCTCATAAACATCTCCTTTTCCGCGAGGATGCCGTGAAGTTCGCTTTGTTTCCCTTATTATAGCACACACACGTCGGGATGTCAAGATGCGAAAAGCAGCAAAGCGCAAAGAAAAGAGCCGCAGCGGGCGGCTCTTCTGATGAAGCGGAGATCGGACGATTTTTATTTCTTCTCGTCTTTTTGCAGATACGCCTTTTCCACGCGCGCGGCGGCGGCGTTCTTGCGGATGGATTCGATGCCGTTCTTGCAGCTGACCTTCGAGGTATAGCCTTGGGAATGGCAGACCGTCGATCCGTTGGAGGCGTTCAGGCGGAAGCGGAAGGCCTCGCCTTTGTCGCGGTAAATTTCCCATTTCGGATATGTAACGCTTTCGCCGTTTTTGATCGTCTGGTCTTCGACCGGCGCGTCGGCGTTGGCGATCACGCTCTTGATGCCGTTCATCGCGGCAGAAGAGGAGGAATAGACCTGCGAGGTAGCGACGATCACGTGATTGGCGGCGTAAAGGTTGAATACGTAGCGATCGTCCTTTGATTTTTTGATTTCAAAGAACGGTCCGCGGCTGCCGGTTTTGTCGCCTTCTTCCGGCTTCGCCTCTTCGACCGGCTTTTCCTCCTTCTTCGGAGAAGCCTTCTTGGCGGACTTCGCCTCTTCGGCCGGTTTTTCTTCCTTCTTCGGAGAAGCCTTTTTTGCGGGTTTCGCCTCTTCGGCCGGCTTTTCTTCCTTCTTTTGAGGAGCTTTCTTAATGGGCTTCACTTCTTCGACCGGCTTTTCTTCCTTCTTCGGAGAAGCCTTCTTTTCGGCTCCGTTTTGTTCTTTGCGAAGCTTCTCCGCTTTGATCTTCAGTTCTTCGGCGGAGGCCTTTTGCTCGGCGGCGTCGTTGCGCAGGCGCTCGGCGCGCGCGGTTTCCTCTTTTACGGCGTCGGAGCTTTGTTCCTCTTTCTTTTCGTTTTTGCCCGATTTTTTTGCGGCGCCTTTTTTCGGAGGGATCACGTAATCCTCCTTCGGCATCATCGTGTCGAAGAGGGCGTCCTCGTTGTTTGATTTTTCTTTCTTTTTGAAAATCTTATCCAGAAATCCCATATTGTTTCCGCCTTTCCTGTCTACTGATTCTATTTTACCACAAGTTTTCGTTTTTGCAAGAGGGAAGGACAACTTTTCCGAAAATTTCCCGAACTTTTTCCCTTTTTGCCCGGCACAAAGAGAAAACGCCGTCAGAAAGGCTTCGTTTTGCTTCGCAGATAGGCGAGCGCCTCCCGGATGCCGCCGACCTCGTCGATCAGTCCGCAGTCGACCGCCTCCCGCCCGGTCAGAATGGATCCGATGTCGTTGACGAGAACGTCGGTCCTTCGCAGGAGCGCGCGGAAATAGTCCTCTTTGACCGAGGAGTGCGAAACGATGAAGCGGACGATGCGGCTTTGCATTTTTTCAAGATAATCGAACGCTTGCGGCACGCCGAGCGTCACGCCGCTGGTACGCACCGGATGAACCGTCATCGTCGCGCTCGGGACGATGAAAGACCGACCTGCCGAGACCGCGAGGGGAACGCCGATCGAGTGCCCGCCGCCGAGGACGATCGACGCGGTCGGTTTTTCCATACTCGCGATCACCTCCGCCATCGCAAGCCCCGCCTCCACGTCGCCGCCCATCGTATTGATGAGGATCAGAACGCCGTCCACCTGCGGGCTTTCCTCCAGCGCAACGAGCAAAGGGATCACGTGGTCGTATTTGGTCGATTTTGCGCCTCCGTCCGGCGCGTAGTGTCCCTCGATCTGCCCGATGACCGAAAGGCAGTAAAAATTTTCTCCGTTTCTTCCGGCGCCGAGCGGAAATACCCCGCGCTCCTGTTCTTCTTCGTTTTGCCGCTCGTCCTGCCCGTATTTTTCCATGATTTTCATTTTCCTCCTCGCTTTGGCTTGAAATCCGGATAAAAAATTTGTGATTTTACAAACTTCTTCTCATTTACAGATTGATTTTTCCCGAAAAATGTGTTATAATACCATCGGTATTATGCGGAACTTTGGCTTCCGCATCCGAATTCATTACATAAGGAGAAAAACCATGGAACAAATTTTGGTTGAAACCTCTGCAAGACACATTCACGTCACCGAACAGACGCTGGAAGCGCTCTTCGGAAAGGGTTATCAGCTCACCAAGAAAAAGGACCTCAGCCAGCCCGGCCAGTTCGCCTGCGCCGAGAAACTTGAGATCGTCGGTCCGAAGGGAACGCTGAAGGCGTCGATCCTCGGTCCCGTCCGGAAAGCCGATCAGGTCGAGCTTTCCTTCACCGACGCGCGCGCCCTCGGCATCACCGCACCCGTCCGCGAGAGCGGAGACGTCGCCGGAACGCCGGGCTGCAAGCTCGTCAACCCCGAAAACGGCAATTCGGTCGAGATCCCCGAAGGCGTGATGATCGCAAAGCGCCACATTCATCTTACCCCGGCGGACGCCGAGCGGATGAAGCTGAAAGACAAACAGATCGTCTCGGTCAAGATCTATTCGGACGACCGTTCCACCATCTACGGCGACGTTGTTGTTCGCGTGAGCGAGAAGTTTGCCCCCGCGATGCACATCGACACCGACGAGGCCAACGCCGCCTGCGCATTCGGCAACGTTCAGGGCATCATCATCCCCTGATCCCGGAAATCGTTATTTTATTGAACAAGGAGATATTTCCATGAGCAAAGTCAGTGAATTTCCCTATGCGATGAGCGCTGAAGTCGAACATCAGTGCGTTGTCAAAAAGGGCTGCGATCACGGTCCGGCTCCCCTCCCCGAAGAGGGCAAATGGATCGCCGCAAAAGAGATCTCGGACATCTCGGCGTACACCCACGGCGTGGGCTGGTGCGCACCTCAGCAGGGCGCCTGCAAGCTCTCGCTGAACGTCAAGAACGGTATCATCGAGGAGGCTCTCGTTGAGACCATCGGATGTTCGGACATGACGCATTCCGCCGCAATGGCCGCGGAGATCCTTCCGGGTAAGACCATTCTCGAAGCGCTGAACACCGACCTCGTCTGCGACGCGATCAACACCGCGATGCGCGAGCTGTTCCTGCAGATCGTTTACGGCCGCAGCCAGTCCGCTTTCTCGGAGGGCGGTCTTGTCATCGGCGCAGGTCTTGAAGACCTCGGCAAGGGTGCGCGCTCGATGGTCGGTACGATGTACGGCACCAGAGCTAAAGGCGTGCGCTACCTGGAGATGACCGAAGGCTACTGCACCCGCATGGCACTCGACGCGGACGATCAGGTGATCGGCTACGAGTTCGTGTCGCTGGGCAAAATGACCGATTTCATCAAAAAAGGTCTTGAGCCCAATGAAGCGTACCAGAAGGCAATGGGACATTACGGCAGGTTCGATGAGGCTGTGAAGTACATCGACCCGCGTAAAGAATGATGAGAGGAGGCTTACGTT
>CADBPA010000113.1 GCA_902796505.1 uncultured Ruminococcus sp. | reverse complement strand
GTCGGCGCCGTTGGTATTTTCGAGACCGCAGCGCATGCAGACATAGAGTCCGTCGCCGATATGCGTCCAGTCGTGTCCATAGGGATCGTAGGTATACGTCCGGACGTCAGAGCGGGTATCGCAGACGTCACAATAGTCATACGTTTCTTCGATCCGCTCCTGCGTGCATCCGCCGGGCGCTACCGTCCGGGACGTTCTGTGCCAGTTCGGATAATTCCAGGAGTGCAGGCTTTCGGTATGCACCTCCGGTTCGGGAGATCCCGAACGCACGGTCGTGATCGTACAGGTGCAATTCGAGAAATCGTAAGCATAGCGGCGCTCGTAAGAATACTCTTCACCGTCTGCATAGCGGGACTGCCGGATCTCCGCCGTCCGCCAGCTATGATCCCGCGCGATCATATATTCCTCCGAATACAGATCATACCGAGCGGCGCCGTTCTCCAGACGGTTGACGATCTCGCGCAGAAATTTTACCGTCTGTCCGTCCGCATTTCGATAATTCAATTCCTTGCAGGTATTTCCGCAGACCGTGCAGGTGTCGAGATAGCCGGAAACGGTCAGGCCGTTCTCCACGGTGTTCACGTCCTGACGGCGATAAGAATGCCAGATCCCGTATTTTTCCCGACGGATGGTGATCGTTCTTTCCGCCGAACCGGTATCGGGATCGTATCCGAACTTCCATTCCTCCACGCGCGTTGCGCAGCATCCACTCTCCGGCAGATAATACGTATTGCGAAGAATCCGGAAGGCGCACTGCGGATCGGTCACGGCGCAGGAATACAAAATCGATTCGGTGCGGTAATATTGATAGCCGTTCTCGTTGTTCTGAGAGTCGTTGATCGCACCGGGGACCGTCAAAGACACGTCTCTCCGATCGAAATCACAGAGCGCGTGGTCCAGATCCACGTATTGCTCGCGGCCGCAGGCGCAGCGGGAATACGACGCATATCCGCCGCAGACGCTGCCGTATTCGGAAAGGTCGATCCGCTCAGCCACGTAGGTCGCATGATGGGAAATGCGCTCGGTATGTTCGTCCCCGCAGCGGCGGCAGATATACCGGAGGGTGACGCCGTTTTCGCAATTTACGCCGTCGTTCAGCGTCGCTTCGACCCGATAATCGTGATCCGGTTCTTCAAAAACGCGTGTGCTGTCCGCCAGATTCTCCGCGCCGATGCTGATGATCGTGCGCCTCGTGATCTCTTTTCTGCAGTTTGCGGGATCTGCCACGGTGCAGGAATCGTTCTGGATACGCAGTCCGCAGACGGTGCAGTAACGAGTCTCGACGGAATGCATCTTTCCGTTTTCATCCCGATATTCGCTGCTATTCCAACTCATCACGTGATCGCCGTCGGAGATCTCCCAGTTGTTGTAATAGCCGCAGGGGCATCCGTAATGAAGAAGCGTTCCGCCGCATGCGCCGTACCGGGTAAGATCGATCTTTTCGATCAAGTGATTGCTGTGCCCGTTTCCGGAGAAGGTATGACTCTCTCCGCATTTTGCGCATTCGGCGTAAGCGGTATAGCCGTCCTCGCAGCTTTCGCCCTTCATTTCATAGCGATAGGTATATTCATGGTCATTATGGTAATCGAAAGTAACGGCTTCGGAGATCGCGATCGGGCGGCCGTCTTTGGAAATCGACAGGCTGAACTCCATGTGCCACTCGCAGGAATTTCTCTCGACGCGCGTCATCGCCATCCGATAGGTGACGCCGCAGGTCGGGCAGGTGATCTCCATGATCTGCGCGGTCTCGCTCTGCTCGACCACGACCGGCTGCGCGTTCATCACGTCGCAGGTGATCATCGAGGGGAAATCCTTCATAAAGGAATTATAATCCTGTACGTCGATCTTGATCTCTTTGCAGACGGCGCAGATTTTCGCCGGGATGGAAGAGCCGCATCCGCCGAATTCGGAAAGATCGAGGACTGCGCCGGATTGATACCGGTGTCCGCTCGTCTGATAAGAGGAGGTCTCGCCGCAGACCGAGCAGGTCTCCGTCACGCGGATGCCGTCCTCGCAGCTCTCGCCGAGAAGCTCGTAGGTGGTTTCAAATTGGTGAGAACCGTTGTTTTGCGTTTCTTCATAGAAGAAGATCCGATCCTCGCCGCTGTAGATCGCCATTCCCATCGTTCTCTTCGTGACGCAGGCATTCAGCGTTTTTTCGCTCATCTGCTCCACGAAGCGCAGCCCGCACTTCGGGCAGACGGCTTCCATGACCGTGTGCTTCACGCCGTCGTCGTCCACGAAAACGGTCGGCTCGGGTTCCGCGCCGATCTCCTCGCAGCGGATATCCATTCTTCCGATGCGGAGAATATCGCCGCACGCCGAGCAGGCGTAGTATGAGATACTGCCGCCGCAGGAGGAATATTCCGAGAGATCGAGCGTGACGGGCGTTTCACCTCTGTGATTTTGGGAAGAATATTCGGCAAGGAAGGACAGGTTGACGTCTCCTTTCACGAATTCGATGCGGATCTTCTGCGTCTGCACGCAGTGCTCGCCGGTGTGCAGCGTGGCGTATTGCCGGATCATACCGCCGCAGACTTTGCAGACGGCTTCCATTTTCATGAAAGGCGTTCCGTCCTCTTCCTCGCCCTGCTCCTGCTTTGCCGTACTGTAATCGAAAACGCAGGTATAGGGCTGGCTCTGGACTTCTTCCGGGAGAAGAATATATTCGCCGCAGTCTTTGCACAGATGCGCCGGCATCTCGCCGCCGCAGAAGCCGTAATCGGCGAAGCGGATGGTGACCGCTTCGGTGTTCGGATGCTTGCATTCTCCGTCGGGGGACGGTTGTTTTGCGCCGCAGACCGTACAGACGCCGTTCTCATACGTATGAACGCCGGTTGCCGGGACCGTCTCTTCTTTGGTCGCGCCGCAAACGCAGGTATAGACCTTTCTGCCGGCCTCGACGCAGGTCGCTTTGGTCTCTTCGGTCAGGGTGAAGGTATGGGCTTCGGGCGCGGTCTTTTCGCCGCAGACGCAGCTGTGCCAATGGCTGTACTCGTCATAGTCGAAGGCGTCGGAGAAGTCGTGCGCATCCGCGCCGTTGAGCACGACCTTGCGATCGGTGAGGGTATCGCCGTTGTAGATCACCGAGGCGGTATACGCCGTTCCGCCGTGCGAATTTTCGCCGGGCGTCAGGACGCTCGTCCGGATCGTAGCCGTCAGGGTGAAGGTGTGCGACGCGTCATGCGCGCAGACGAAGGTAACAGACGCCGCGGTGAGATCCTCCGACCACTGCCATACCGAGCGGTAGTCGTGGCCGAGAGCGGCGGTCAGAGCGTCGCGGTAGCTTTCACCGCAGAGCGAGCAGGTATGCTCGGTATAACCGCCCGCCTCGCAGGTGGGAGCCGCGACCGTTTCGGTGAAGCGGTGAGCAAGCTGCGGCAGGACGTCGCGGTAGGTAGCGTCGCAATTTGCGCAGGAATACTGAACGTAGCCCGGCGCTTTGCAGGTCGCGTCCGCGCTTTCGGTTGCCGAGAAGCTGTGTCCGGTCGCGCGGAGGGTTTCCCGATAGGTATAGCCGCATACGGTGCAGGTGTGAATCACCGAGCCGTTCTCGGTGCAGCTCGCGGGCGTGGTCGCGACGTCATACGTATGCCCGGACGCCGGGACGACGTCGGTCTTTTCGCTTTGTCCGCAGCGCAAGCAGACCACAAGGGTGTATCCGGCCTCGGTGCAGGTCGGAGCAACGACCTTGGTGGATTCGTTATGCCCGTAGACTTCGCATCTCTGCGCGGGAGTCAGGCGGGTGACGGTATAGTAGGAGAAATGTTCGACCTCAAAGGTCACGTAGCCGTTCGCATACTCGGCGCGGATCGAGACCGGCTCTCCCTCGCTCATATACCAGATGGCGATACTGTCCACGTCCTCGCCTTCCGCAAGTTCGTAGGGGATCGTGACGGTGATCTTGCCGCCGGCAAAATCCGAAATGGTCTCGCTTCCGCTTTCCAGCGTGAAGTTATAGATCTTGGAATCGCCGAGCTGGGCGAGCTGTTCTTTGTTCAGAGAGGCTTTCGCGGCTTCGAGATCCTCGTCCTTCAGCGTATCCGCCGAGATGGTGACGTCGTCGCCGAGCAGGCCGAGGGTGGTCTCGTCGAGCGCAAGGGCGGCTTCCTTCAACTGCACCTCGCCGGTCGCCTGCAGGTCGCCTTTTGCAACCGTAGCTTCCACTTCGGCGGAAGCGTCGACGACGGTTTTGGTCTGTTCGCAGAGCGAGCAGGTATAGGTGCGGATATTGCCGGAAAGCGTTCCCTCGTCCCATGCGTGTCCGTTCTGCTTGTCGATGGGGATCTCCTCGGTCGCCGTCGCGCCGCAGTCGGAGCAGGTCAGCGTTTTCACGCCGGTGCTCTTACAGGTGGCGGGGGTGGTGATCGCGGCGGTGTAGTTGTGTCTTGTCACCGTCTCGCCGGAGACTGCCTCTTCGCAGCGGCGGCAGAGGTAGGTCAGAAGATAATCGCAGCTTCCCTCCACGCGGACTTCCACAGCGGAAACGCCGGCGATATCGTGTCCGAGCGCCGGATCGGTCTCATCGGTGTGGCTGTCTTTGCAGCGATCGCAGGTCCACGTCTCGGTCGCGGGATTTTCGCAATCGGCGGAAGAGGATCCGGACAGTACGTAATGATGACCGAGCGCCGCTTCGGTCGCTCCGCAGACGGAACAACTGCGCCCCTCGGTACAGGTCGCTGTCGGCTTGTCCCAGCTATGAGCGGCAAGCGCGGTATACGAATCGACGTAGGAATAGTCGCAGCGCGAGCAGCTGTGGGTGGTATAGCCCTGCTGCGTGCAGGTCGCGGGGGTGACCACATCGGTCATCTGATGGCCGAGCGCAGGGATCGTTTCGGTCTTGCTCACGCCTTCGGCGATCGTGTAGGTGCGGACGCCGGGCGTCTCGCAGGTCGCCGGGACGGTGATCTCGGAACCGACCTCTGCATCTTCATAGCGGATATGCGACGGATCGTTTGCACAGACGAATTTCGCCTTTGCGGTGAAATCGTCCGCCCAGACGTAAGAATCGAACGCATAGGCGTGCTCCGTCGGAGCGACGGTTCTCGTCTCGGTGTGCGAGCGATCGTTCGCGCAGACGCGCGTTTCTACGCCGGGCGTCTCACAGGTCGGAGCGGTCGTGACCGTCCAGTCGCCGTAAGCGTGTCCCGTTGCGGGGATCGTTTCGGTTTTGGTTTCGGAACAGCCCGTACAAGCATAGACGATCTCGCCCGGCTGCGTGCAGGTGGCGGGCGTCCGGCTCTGTTCTTCAAAGGTGTGCTCATGTGATGAAATGGGGTCGCAGGAAACGAGAACGCCTGCGACGCCGATCACCAGCAAAAGACACAGAAGCGCTGGGAAAATTTTGCGGTGCAACATAAGTATTTCCTCCAATTCCTCCAAAAAATTTATAAGCATCTTGCGCTTATTTTATTATATTTTATCATACGCAGAAACATTTGTCAATAGTTTTTCCGTTTTTCTGCGGATTCTGTCGAAGGATTTCTTTTTTTGCGGCAAACCGACTTGCAATCCGAACGAAAACGAGGTATAATAGAAGAGAAAATCGAAAGGGGATCGTTATGAGCAGGACCGCTGAAGAGATCGAAAGAAAATATATTATCGCCGTCCCGGACGACGGAGAGATGCGGAAGATGCCGGACTACGGCGAAAGCGAGATCACGCAGATCTATCTTACGTCGCCCGACGGAGAAACGCACCGCATCCGCAAGAGAGTTTACCCGGACAGAGTCGTTTATACCGAGACGAAAAAGGTCCGTATTGACCGCATGAGCTGCGAGGAGACCGAACGGGAGATCTCCGGGGAGGAATATCTTGCGCTCACCGAGCGCAGGGACGAAAGCCGGACGCCGATCGAAAAGCGCCGGGTGATCTTCCGCTTCGGCGATCAGCTCTTCGAGGTGGATCTCTATCCCGGATGGAAGAAGACCTGCATTCTCGAAACCGAGCTGCGCTCGCGCGGAGAACGTCCTCCCTTCCCGGCCTTTCTCCGCGTCATCCGTGAGGTGACCGGCGTGAAGGGGTACTCCAACGCGGATATGGCGAAAGCCTTCCCCAAAGAGGACAAGATCGAAGAAATGTAAATTTTTATTGTCATTATCAGCAAAACGATCCGCTTTCCCGAAAGAAGAGCGGATCGTTTTCATTTTTTTATACATTATGCAGCCCAGATCAGATCGGCAAGGCCGGAGCAATCGATGAAGGGGTTACGGTTGCCCTGGATCTTGTACGCCTGTTCGTTGCGGTAGGTCTCATAGGAGTCCACCGGGTCGGCAAGATTCCATTCGAGAAGCATATCCATCGACTGGGCAACGTTCGTGACCGGGTAGCTGTCGGCCTCGGAATAACGCACCATCATATAAAAGACGATGCGCGCGACGTCGCCGCGGACGTCCTCGTTCGGAAGGAAATATCCGCTTCCGTATCCGAAGGGCTTATTGCCGCGGGCGGAGTTGGAGGACGGGCTGTCCGGGCGGATGTGATGCAGATCGGCGCCGCCGCCCTCGTTATCGTACCAGGCTTTGGACTTCGGCCAGACGTGCTCGCGGTTCCAGGTGTTTCCCTGATCCCACTTGGAGCTGACCTCTTCGTGCGTATAGAAGAGACGGATGGTGCCGGGTTTGTCGCCGGGATCGGTAAGGGCGAGATCGGAACGAAGCTCGGCGTAGGTTTCTTTATGCTTCACCACCGAGATGATAGCGCGCAGGGAAAGCTTCAAACTCTGCCCGGTTTTTCCCTCGGCGGACTTATAATACGCCGCGATCGCCGCAGAGGAGAAGGAGATGTCCTCCCAGCTTTGCGCGGTCTCGCCGGGGTGGTCGGGCTGATCGGGTTGGTCGGGTTGGTCGGGCTGATCGGGTTGATCGGGTTGATCGGGTTGGTCGGGTTGGTCGGGTTGGTCGGGCTGATCGGGTTGATCGGGCTGATCGGGCTGCGGCTCGCCGAGATAGACGGTCAGGAAGAGTTCTTCGTCTTCGTAGCGAAGCGTGAGGAAGAAGGCGCCCGCCCGGTCAAGTTTTGCGAGATCCGCCTCGGAGAACATCTCCGCGGTCGCGGTGGCGACGGTCTCGCCGCTCTTCCGGTCAACGATGCGGATATCGGAAATTCTGAATTCATCGTACGGAACCAGTTTTCCAGCACCGTCATAAGAGAGCGCGTACCGGGATTCGGACGACTGCTCGTCCTCCGGAGGATTATTTTGCGAAAGTTCAAAGTTGCAGGCGTAAAGCGACAGCAGCGTTGCCAGAAGGAGCAGGAGCGCCCAGATCCTGCGCGAAAGATTCTGTTTCATAAAGATTCCTTTTTCCCTTTCGTGCCGGCGCGGTTCGGCGGCGGCATCATAGTGTGCTCCCCTATTATACAACATTTCCCGCGGAAATGCAAGTAGAAAAAAGATTTTTTCGCTTCGGGCTTGCAATTTCGGGAAAAATGGAGTACAATGTAAGAAAAAGGAGGAGAAAACCATGTTTGTAACCGGAAACGAAAGCGCGGCGCGCGACCTCGGCGGCGGCGTCCGCCGCAAGATCCTTGCCCACGGAGAAAAAATGATGGCGGTGGAGGTTTCCTTTGAGAAGGGCGCCGTCGGAAGTATGCATACGCATCCGCACGTGCAGATCAGCTATGTCCTCGAAGGAAAATTCGAAGCGACGATCGGAGGCGAGACGAAGATCATCTCGGCGGGGGACACCTATCTGACCGATCCCGACGTTCCGCACGGCGTCGTATGCTTGGAAAAAGGGAAACTTCTCGACGTATTTACCCCGGAGCGGAAGGACTTTCTTTGATCCCTGCGCGGATTTTTCGCAGAAGGGATTGATTTTTTCCGCGCGATGCGCTATAATAGTGGCGTTAGAAAAAACAAAGGAGATCATATCATGTTAGTTTCGGCAAAAGAAATGCTTGAAAAAGCAAAAGCCGGCCACTATGCGGTCGGTCAGTTCAACATCAATAACCTCGAATGGACGAAGTCGATCCTGCAGACCGCGCAGGAGATGAACTCCCCGGTCATCCTCGGCGTTTCCGAGGGCGCGGGCAAGTATATGTGCGGCTTCAAGACGGTCGCCGCCATGGTGGAGGCGATGGTGGAATCGCTCGGCATCACTGTACCGGTCGCTCTGCATCTCGACCACGGTACCTATGAGGGCGCGTACAAGTGCATTGAGGCAGGCTTCTCGTCCATCATGTTCGACGGATCGCATTACCCGATCGCCGAGAACATCGAAAAAACGAAAGAGCTCGTCGCGGTCTGCCGCGAGAAGGGCATCTCGCTCGAAGCCGAGGTCGGCGCGATCGGCGGCGAAGAGGACGGCGTGATCGGCGGCGGCGAAGTTGCCGATCCGAACGAATGCAAGATGATCGCCGACCTCGGCGTCACCATGCTGGCAGCCGGCATCGGAAACATTCACGGCAAGTATCCCGCAAACTGGGCAGGTCTTCGCTTTGACACGCTCGCCGCGATCAGCGAGAAGGTCGGTCAGATGCCGCTCGTTCTTCACGGCGGTACCGGCATTCCGGCAGATCAGATCAAAAAGGCGATCTCCCTCGGCGTTTCCAAGATCAACGTGAACACCGAGTGCCAGCTCGCGTTTGCCGCCGCGACCAGACAGTATATCGAAGCGGGCAAGGATCTCGAGGGCAAGGGCTTCGACCCCAGAAAGCTCCTCGCCCCCGGCGTGGAAGCCATCAAGGCAACCGTGAAAGAGAAAATGGAGCTGTTCGGCTCCGTCGGCAAGGCGGAATAAGCCTTCGCGTCGTC
>CADBPA010000112.1 GCA_902796505.1 uncultured Ruminococcus sp. | reverse complement strand
TTTTTTCTTTATAAACAATAAAAAAGGAATCCGGGCGTGAAAATTTGAAAAAAAGCGAAAAAAACTCCGAAATTGACTTGTAAAAAACGAAAAAATGTGTTAGAATGGAAAAAAAG
The DNA here is from genome assembly GCA_902796505.1 of uncultured Ruminococcus sp. Taxonomy (GTDB): domain Bacteria; phylum Bacillota; class Clostridia; order Oscillospirales; family CAG-272; genus UBA1740. Next base: position 13,181 of record CADBPA010000112.1, on the reverse strand, counting down.
GACAAGGAATCCCCTATGCTGATCAAAATTCTGGACCTTCTTTCCATCGGCAAGGACACGCCGATCGACGCGATCCTTCCGCTCGGAGACTGCGAGATCTATCCCTCCACCTCCCCGAAAGAGCTTTCCGCCCGGATCGCAGACGCGGACGTCCTGATCCTCAACAAAGTCCGCCTGAACGCCGACGCGTTCGCCGCGGCGAAGAATCTCAAGCTCGTTTGCGTGTTTGCGACGGGATATGATAATATCGATCTCGACGCCGCGAGAGAACACGGCGTTGCCGTCTGCAACGTTCCGGCGTACTCGACCGACAGCGTAGCCCTTTTTACGATGGCGACCGTCCTTTCGCTTGCCGCAAGGCTCGGAGAGTACCGCGCATACGTCGCGTCGGGCGATTATTCCGCCTCCGGCGTTCCGAACAAACTGGAGCCGGTCTATCATGAGATCGCCGGAATGACCTGGGGCATCGTCGGATACGGAAATATCGGCCGCGCGGTGGGGAAGATCGCGGAGGCAATGGGCGCGAAGGTGATCGTATACAAACGGCATCCGGTGGAGGACGCCGCCTGCGTGGATCTTCGGACGCTCTGTGCCCAGAGCGACGTCATCACGCTGCATTGTCCGCTGAACGAGCAGTCCCGCGGCATGATCGGCAGAGAAGAGATCGCCCGGATGAAGCCCGACGTGATCCTCGTCAACGAAGCGCGCGGCGCGGTCCTCGACGAGGCGGCGGTCGCCGAAGCGGTCCTCGCAAAGAAGATCGGCGCTTTCGGGGCGGACATTTATTCGTCAGAGCCCTTTTCCGAAGATCATCCCTTCGGGAAGATCGCGGCTCTTCCGAACGTCTGCCTGACGCCGCACGCGGCGTGGGGATCGTATGAAGCGCGTGCGCGCTGTATCGCCATCGTTGCCGAGAACGTCGCGTCCTTCGTCGCCGGCGGCAAAAAGAATCGGATCGTCTGATTCTGCCTCAAAATTTCAGCTTATTTTAGAAAATACATATAGGAGCGTAAGACTATGAACCTTTCTACTTACTTCATGTCCAACGACCGCGCAGACTCCCTCAAGACCGAGCTTCTGTTCCGGATCGCGACCGCCCGCGCGGAAAACGCCGACCTCATCCGGCTGGACATCTCCGGCTCGGAGGATGACCGGGATCAGATCTTCTTCCGCGTCAAAAAGATCCTGAAGGCGGAAAAAACCGCTGGCACCGTCAAGACCTACGCCTTCCCGGCGGATTTCGAGAAGAATACGACCGAGGCGGATTATCTTCTGAATCTCTATCCGGAGATCAAAGAGACGATCGACAAACCGGAATTTCCGTACATCTTCATCAAAATCTGATTTTCCGCAGAGCGGGGAAGAAGGATTCCCGAAAACCTCTCGCAAAAGCGAAAACGGCTGCCTTTCACGGCAACCGTTTTCGTTCGGGCAATCAAGCCTGCTTTTCTTCGAGATATTGAACAATGTCACCGACGGTAACGAATTTATGAAGATCTTCGTCGTCGATCACAATGTTGAATTTTTCTTCGCAGAGATAAACAAGATCGGCAAGTTCCAGGGAGTTGATTCCAAGATCGCCGGCGAGTTCTGCTTCCGGGGTAACCTTATCGGGGCTGACGCGGAGTTCTTCTACAAGAAAATTCTTGATATTCTCAAACATTGCGGTGTCTCCTTTTGTTTTTGCCGCCTCGGTTTTCGCTGATTTTTCAAAACGCGGCATGAAACATCATACAATAAAATCGAAAATTTGTCAAGTGTTTTCCGAAAAAATATACCTTTCCGACAATTTTTATGCGAGAATAATGCGAATTTTTGTTGTTTTTGCATACTTTTCTCCCTTTGGCGCAGGCTTTTTTGCTTTTGCTATTGACTTTCGGCACACCCTATGGTAAAATAGGGGTAAAGTAATTTCTATGAGGTGAACATTATGGATATCTGGATCTGGGTAGCCGTGATCGTTCTTGCTCTGATCGTCGAGCTTCTGACGTCCGAGCTGGTATCGATCTGGTTTATCCCCGGCGCGGTCATCGCGCTTCTTCTCGCGATCCTTCACGTACATATCGCCGTTCAGGCAGTCGTGTTCGTCGTCGTCAGCATTCTCGGCATTCTGCTTCTTCGCACGATCGTGATGAAGCACGCCCCGAAATCCTCGACAAAAACGAATATCGACGCGATCATCGGCGAAAAATGTATCGTCACCGAGCGCATCGACAATTACGCCGGTTGCGGCCAGGCAAAGGTAAAAGGGCAGATCTGGTCGGCGTGCTCCGTGCGTGACGAGGAGACCTTCGAGCCCGGCGAGATCCTTCAGGTCGTCGCGATCGAGGGCGTCAAGTTGATCTGCAAAAAATATAAGGACTAACCGTCCGGAAAGAGGTATATGATGTTGAATTTTCTTCTTGCAAGCGAAGGCGTTACGGAAAGCAGTCCGAGCGGCGGGCTGATCGCGCTCCTCGTTGTCGGCGTCGTGGCGATCATCGTTCTGATCTCCTGCATCAAGATCGTCCCGCAGGCGACCGCGCAGGTCATCGAATGGCTCGGCAGTTATAAGACGACCTGGCATACCGGCGTTCATTTCAAGGTTCCTTTTCTCGAAAAGGTCGCCAAGAAGGTCACGCTGATGGAGCAGGTGGCGGATTTTCCGCCGCAGCCGGTCATCACGAAGGATAACGTCAGAATGCAGATCGACACGGTCGTCTTTTTCCAGATCACCGACTGCAAGCTGTTCACCTACGGTGTGACCAATCCGCTCCTCGCCATCGAGAGCCTTACCTCCACAACGCTGCGTAACATCATCGGCGAGCTGGATCTCGACCAGACGCTCACCTCGCGCGATATCATCAATACGAAGATGCGCGCGATCCTCGACGAAGCGACAGACCCGTGGGGCATCAAGGTCAACCGCGTCGAGCTGAAGAACATCATTCCGCCCAAAGAAATTCAGGACGCAATGGAGAAGCAAATGAAAGCCGAGCGCGAACGCCGCGAGGCAATCCTGAAAGCCGAAGGCGAAAAGAACGCGACGATCCTTGTTGCGGAAGGCCGTAAACAGCAGGCGATCCTTGCGGCGGAAGCCGAAAAAGAATCCGCCATCCTGCGCGCGGAAGCCGTCAAGCAGCAGAAGATCCGCGAGGCGGAAGGCGAAGCCGAGGCGATCCTGAAGGTTCAGGAAGCGACGGCAGCGGGTATCAAAATGATCAATGAATCGACTCCCTGCGAGCAATATCTGACCATTCGTTCGATCGAAGCCTTCATGAAAGCCGCCGACGGAAAGGCGACCAAGATCATCATCCCCTCGAAGATCGCCGAGATCTCTTCGCTGGCAAACGGCGTTCTGGAATCGGTCAAATCGGAAAAACCGACCGAAGCTGTCGTGCAGTAATACCGCATTCCCTCCGCTTTTTGCGGAGGGAAACCATTTTGGCAAACCAAAACCGTCTCGGTCCTTATGCGGATGAGGCGGTTTTCGCCTTTCTTTCGCCGGCTTATCGAAGAAAGAAAAAGAAAAATGCGCGTCATGGGAAAAATTTTGCCGAAAGGGCTTGACAAATCCGAAAGAATCTGTTATAATAGGCAATGCTGTCAGGGATTATGCGCCTTTAGCTCAGCTGGATAGAGCAACTGCCTTCTAAGCAGTAGGTCGGGGGTTCGAGTCCCTCAAGGCGCGCCATACGGCATGGTGGGATTAGCTCAGTTGGTAGTAGCGTCAGGTTGTGGCCCTGAAGGTCGTGGGTTCGAGCCCCATATCTCACCCCAGAAGAAAAAGAGGCGATTTTGGCCTCTTTTTCTGTTTTTAGGGGAAGATTCCCGATTTTTGCGCCCGGAGACGAATCAACCGTCGACCGTTGCCGCGGCGTCTTCTTTCCGTTCGGTCGTGTCCCGCTCTGCGGCTCGATCGGTAAGAATGACGGGCTTTCCCTCCCGGACGGTCAGGGTAACCGAACCCCTCTCCGGGATCTCTCCGGATACGATTTTGCGCGAAAGCCCGGTTTCGATCTCTTTTGCGATCAGATGCCCGAGCGGCCGCGCACCGTATCCTTTCTTTTTGCTTTTCGCGGCGAGCCAAAGGGAGACCTCCTCCGAAAATTCCACGGTATATCCGCGCTCCGAAAGCCTTTCGGACAGATCGGAAAGTTTTGCTTTTGCAATCTCGCGCAGCGTTTCGAGGGAGAGCGGCTGAAAGGGAACGATCTCATCGATCCGATTGAGAAATTCCGGGCGAAAATATTTTTTCAGCAGTTCGTTCAGCGCGTCCTCTTTTCCTTCGGATGCCAGAAAGCCGGCTTTCGCGCCGTCGCGCAGCGTATCCGCTCCGACGTTGGAAGTCATAATGATGAAGGCATTCTTGAAATTGACCGTCCGCCCCTGCGCGTCGGTCAGCCTTCCGTCGTCGTTGATCTGAAGAAGCAGATTCAGCACGTCCCGGTGCGCCTTCTCGATCTCGTCGAACAGAACGACCGAATAGGGATGCCGCCGCACGCTCTCGGTGAGCTTTCCGCCCTCGTCGTAGCCGATATATCCGGGAGGAGAACCGATGAGCTTTGTGACCGCGTTCTGCTCCATATATTCCGACATATCGAAGCGGATCAGCGATTTTTCGCTCCCGAAAAGTTCCGCGGCAAGCGCTTTCGCCAGCGCGGTTTTTCCGACGCCGGATTCTCCGAGAAAGAGGAAGATCCCGCGCGGCCGCCCCGGGTCGTTGATCCCGGCTTTCGAGCGCATCACCGCGCCGGCGAGCAGGGAAGTCGCCGCCTTCTGTCCGAGGACGCGACGATTGAGTTTTTCTTCAAGATCGGCGTTTTCTCCGCTTTCTCCGGGCTTCGGGATCGGGATCCCCGTCATCTCGGTCAGGATATCGCGTACCCGTCCTCCGTCCACGACCGTTTGCGCCGCCCTTTCGTTTTTCGCTTTGACCTCTTCGGCTTGGGCGCGGTAAAGGACCTCCAGATCCCGGAGGCTGATCGCGAGAGAATAATCCTTTTCCAAAACGGCGCATTCTTTTTTCTCTCTGATCTGCCTGATTTTTTCATCAAGTTCCGTGGATTCGTCGCTTTTTCCGTGGATCGCGATGTTCATTTTCGCACAGGTTTCATCGAGCAGATCGATCGCCTTGTCCGGCAGACGCCGGTCGGGCAGATATCGCTCGGAGAGTTCCGCCGCGGCAACCAGAGCGTCGTCCGTGATGGAAAGCCCGTGATGCCGCTCGTATTTCGGCCGAAGCCCCTTGAGGATCCGGACCGTCATTTCGACGCTCGCTTCCTCGACCGTGATCGGCTGGAATCTTCGCTCAAGCGCCGGATCCTTTTCGATATAACGGCGGTATTCGTCCGGCGTCGTTGCGCCGATGATACGGATCTCGCCGCGCGAAAGTTCGGGCTTCAGGATGTTGGCGGCGTCGATCGCCCCTTCCGCGGATCCCGCTCCGACGATCGTATGGATCTCATCGATAAAGAGAATGATCTCCTTGTTCTTCTGCGCCTCGGCGAGAACGTTTTTGATCCTCTCTTCAAAATCGCCGCGGTATTTTGCGCCGGCGACCATCGCCGTCAGATCGACCGAAATGATCTTTTTTCCGCGCAGAAGAGGCGGGATTTCTCCGCTTGCGATCTTCGCGGCAAGCCCTTCGACGATCGCCGTTTTTCCGACTCCCGCCTCTCCGATCAGGCAGGGGTTGTTTTTCGTTCTCCGGCAGAGAACGCGGATCAACCGATCGGTTTCCTGCTCCCGTCCGATCACCGGATCGATCTTGCCGTTTTCCGCCGCGCGCGTCAGATCTTTTCCGTATTGCGCGAGGCTTTGTGCGCTCGGATCGCTCTTTTTGCTCCCGGCGTCGATCGCCTTTTCGCTCACGCGCAGAAAGGTCGTCACCTCATCCCGAAGAGCCGGAACGTCGATTCCGAGACGGTCGAGCAGTTTCATCGCCATGGAATCGCGCTCCTCAAGAAGCGCGAGCAGAATGTGCTCGGTTCCCACGCGTGCCGAGGCGTATTTGAGCGAATTCTTATAGGCGTTTTCGATGATCTTACGGCACCGGGGCGTCATATCCTCCGCGTTCAGGCTGGTTTTTCTGTGCTTGCCCGAATATTCGCGGATCGCGCCGTCGAGTTTTTCCGGGGTCACGCCGTTCTTTTCCAGAATGACGGCGGCGCAGGACAGACCGTCGTTTGCCAACGCGCGCAAAAGATGCTCGCTTCCGATATAAGTATGTCCGTATCCTTCGGCGAAAGCGGTCGCTCCGCTCAGAACCTTTTCCGCTTTTTCGGTGAATTTGTTCTCCACGCAAATCTTCTCCCATCGGTTTTTGCTATTATTTTAGACCGGAAGGATCGCTTTCAGTCAGTTTTTTCAATCTTTCGGTCTCTTTTCTTGCGCGGACTTCGAGGCGGATGCGCAAAAACAGCTCCTCGTCGGTCTCCCCGGTCTCGTCTTGCCCGAAATGCCGCTGTATTTTGCGGACATTCGCCGCCGTTTGCGCGGAATAGATCTCGCCGTGAAAGAGCTGAATATCCCGATAGGATCCGGCGAGTTCGCAGAGCATCGCGTTCAGCTCCTCCGCCTCGGCGCAGGAGCATCCCTCCTTCAGGGGAAAGGCTTCCCGGTCGAGTGCCGATCCCTCTCGCCTTTTCAGCGAAGAATAGGCGGCGTACAGTTTTTCAAAGGTGATCCGGTCTACGACTCCGGTGACGGGAAGTCCGCATCGCTCCTGAAATACGCGAACGCCGGCCGCCGTCTCCTCTTCGTAGATCCCGTCCGGGAGCCGGTGCGGGATCGGGTATTCGCCGGAGAGCGCCAGCTCGTAAAGATATTTCTGTATTTCGCGGATCGCCGCCTTCCGGTCTTGCATTCGATACATATGCTTCTCCTTTCAGGAAATCGTTTGTCCGGGAAACTGTCCCTCGGCGACCGCTGCGCCGTCGTAAAGATCCTGATAGATCGTTGCGATCGCGCGCCAGTCCTGTGTGTAAACTCTCGTTTTTTCGCCCGGCAGGTCGAAATAGGTCTTGAACGCCGAAACGGCGGCTTTCGTCCGCGGCCCGAAATATCCGTCCACCGTGATGACCGGCAGCGTCGGATAAACCCTCCCGATGTAATTGAGATATTCCTGCAGCACGCGCACGTCCGCGCCGCTCAGCCCCTCCCGCAAAACTCTGCCGGGATAGGGAAGCGCCTCTCCGGGAATAAAGCTGAAGTCCAGCGCCGAGATCAGGCTGTAATAGATGCTCTGGATCCGGTCCCACGTCACCCGATCGACGATCCCGGTTTCGGGAAGCCCGTAGGTGCGCTGGAAGGAGACGACCGCTTCTTTCGTCCTCGGCCCGAACGAGCCGTCGATCGCCGTGGAAGAAACCGAGTTGATAAATCTCGAAATATAATCGAGATAATATTGCAGCGTCAGTACCTCGGCGGAAGCCGCGCCTTCCTCCAGCGTCGTGCTCTGGAAACTCTGCGGGAAATCCGAGATGCGCACGCCCTCCGAATTGAGGCTCGCAAGCTGTTTGACGCCGTTGTAAACGTTCTGGATCCTGTACCACGTCGCAGGTCCGATCACGCCGTCCGGCGTCAGCGAAAAAACGTTCTGAAACGCCTTGACCGCGTCGGTCGTTCCGGTATCGAAAAAGCCGTCGACCGGATTGACCTTCGGGATCGAAGGAAAGTTGGTCGAGATCCGGTTGAGTTTGATCTGCGCGCTTTCCACGTCGTACCCTGAATCCCCCTCGCGCAGCGGGATCGGCGGCGCGCTCCCCGAGACGTCCTCGACCTCAACGTCGGTGATCAGCTCCAGATTTCTGCCGTAATAATTCTGCAGGATCTCAAACGCCGTAAGCCCCTGCCGCGCAAGTTCCACCGATCCCCATTGCGACAGTCCGTCGCACTGCACCTCGATTCCGTCGCAGAAGGCGGCGAAGAGCGGCTCGATATACCGCGGGCGTTTGAGATAACTGTTGAAGATCTCGTCCACGATCTCGTTGATCGGCTCGTAGATCTCTCTGCCGTAGATGAAGGTCTGATCGTATGCCGGAGACGAGGTGATGTCGAACGCGCGCCCGGCGCTCCGGTAATACTCGGTATAGACGCGGTTGAGCGCGACCGAAAGCTGCGCGTAGATATTGGCTTTCAGCGCCTCGCGCGGCCAGGTCGGATACAGTTCGCTGGACGCGACGTTCTTGATATAATCGACAAACGGGAGCGTGACGTTCTGCGCGTCCACGTTCGGCGCGCCGAGATGTACGGTGATCTCGGCGGGTATGGTCGGATATCGGATCATAATTCCTCCTCAAAGATCGGTATTTTCCGCGCTGTCGATGACGATGCGATCCCGCGGATATTCCGGCTGCCCGTCAAAGGTCGCATAGGGAACAAGGTCGATCTTCTGTATGGTCTCGATCCCCTCGAAGAAAGAAATATTCCGGATGATCACCGCAAAGTAGCCTTCTTTGAAAATTTCCAGCGTGTAGGTGTAGTAAGCCGGCCCCGGCGCGCCGGGGGAGAGCGAGCCCTCGATGTCCGGCGTCGGGATCCCGGAAAAGCGCGCGATCCCCGCCCGGTCGGTCAGCTGCGAAAGATCGTAGCTTTCGTTCTCCGACTGATTTCCCGAAAGCCGGACGACGCCGCCTTCGATCGGGATCGCGCCGCCCCCGGTCGTTAGCCGGACGGTCAGGGTAGCCTGATTGTTTTCTGGCATAATATGGTCCTCTCTTTGTGAAAAATTCATCAACAAGAAGGCGCTTTGCCCCTGCCCTTTCATCAGATTGCGATTTTCGGGAAAAACGGCTTGACAAAGGCGCCGCGTTGAATTATAATAATAATGCAGGCGCATATTCCAATATACGCGCAGGCAAAACTAAAAGTGAATAACAGAAGGGCAGGCTAAAGATGAAAGAAGAACTTTTCGGCGAACTCAGTGTGATCGGTATGCGCGGCAGCGAGGACTTCGTTGCACAAGTGGATTCTTATCTGCAGGAATGGAGGCGGCACGATCAGGAGGGATCTTACCTGATCCAGACCTCCTGCCCCCGTTTCGGAAGCGGCGAAGGCAAAGGCGTCATCCATCAGTCTCTTCGCGGCAACGACGTGTATATCTTTGCCGACGTTTTCAATCACGGCGTCACTTATGATATGTACGGTATGACGGTTCCTATGAGTCCGGACGAGCATTTTGCGGATCTGAAGCGCATCATCGGAGCGATCGAAGGAAAAGCCCGCCGCATCAGCGTCATCATGCCGATGCTTTACGAAGGCCGCCAGCATAAGCGTTCCGGAAGAGAATCGCTCGACTGTGCGCTCGCGCTTCAGGAGCTCGTCAACTTCGGTGTGACCAATCTTGTCACCTTCGACGCGCACGATCCCCGCGTTCAGAACGCGATCCCGCTCTCCGGTTTTGAAAACGTCCGCACCTCCTATCAGATGATCAAAGCCCTTCTGAATACCTATGACGATATCCGGATCGATCCGGATTCTCTGATGATCATCTCGCCGGATGAGGGCGGAATGGCGAAATGTATGTATTATTCTTCGGTGATGGGGATCGACCTCGGAATGTTCTACAAGCGCCGCGATTACTCGAAGATCGTCGGCGGTAAGAATCCTATCGTTGCGCACGAATATCTCGGCCGCGACGTGAAGGATAAGGACGTCATCATCGTGGACGATATGATCTCCTCCGGCGATTCGGTGATCGACGTCGCCTCCCAGCTCAAGGAAAAAGGTGCGAAGCGCATCTTCGTTTTTGCCTCCTTCGGTCTCTTCTGCAACGGTCTCGAAAGAATGGACGAGGCCTACGAGCAGGGGATCTTCACCAAGATCTTTACGACCAACCTTATCTACCGCACGCCCGAACCTCTTTCCCGCGAATGGTACAGAGAAGTCAATATGTGCAAGTACATCGCCTATATCATCGATACCCTGAACCACGATCAGACCATCAGCCATCTGCTCGACCAATCCAAGAAAATTCATCTCTGCCTCGATAAATATGCCAGAAAACACGAAAATCTTCTGAAATAAGGAAGGAATCGAATTATGCTCAGTATATCCAAGATCGCCTTTCCGGGACTTGGGATCGGAGAATTCAGCGTGGACAGCGTCGCCTTTACGATCTTCGGTATGGACGTCGCCTGGTACGCCATCATTATCACCTTCGGCATGGTGATGGCGGTTCTCGCCTGCACCTGGCGTTCCAAATTCTCCGGGATCACCTTTGACGACGTTCTGGACATCACGCTCTTTACCATCCCGATCGGAGTGATCGGCGCGCGCCTTTACTATGTTCTGACCTCGCTCGACGAATTTGACAGTTTTGCCGACGTGCTGAACATCCGGGGAGGCGGCCTTGCGATATACGGCGGCATCATTGCCGGCGGACTGACCGTGTTCGTCGTCTGCCGCGTCAAGAAGATCAATTTCTTCGCGTTTGCCGACGCCACCTATCCCGCGGTCGTTCTCGCGCAGGCGATCGGCCGCTGGGGCAATTTCATGAACGGAGAAGCCTACGGCGCAGAGACCGACTGGTTCTGCCGCATGCAGCTGACCAATTCGCACGTCTATTACGATTTCGGCGTTCCCACCGCCTGTGTGCATCCCACCTTCCTCTATGAATCGCTCTGGAGCCTGCTCGGATTCACGCTTGCCGAAATCTTCTTCAAAAAGAAGAAATACGACGGGCAGATCTTCCTCTTCATGGGCGCGTGGTACGGCTTCGGCAGATTCTTCATCGAATCGCTGCGTACCGACAGTCTGTATATCCATCCGTTCGGTCTCAGTCTGCGGATCTCGCAGGTTTTGGGCGCTGCGATCTTCCTCGTATTCGGCGGATTCCTCGTCTATTTTGCGATCAAAAAACCGAACAAGCCGCTTTATTTCAAGGAGCCGAAGAAAAAAACAGCCGCTCCGGAAGGGAAGAGCTGATATGGCGATTCTGATGAACGGCAAGGAGGTCGCGCAGTCTCTGCGACGGGACCTTGCAAAAGAAGTATCGAATTTACGCGAGCGTGGCATCGAAGTCACGCTTGCTGTCGTTCTCGTCGGATCCGATCCGGCGTCCGAAGTCTACGTCCGCAACAAGCACAAAGCCTGTCTGGAAGCCGGGATCCGCTCGCTGCAGATCACGCTTCCCGAAGCGACCACGGAAGAGCGGCTTCTTTCCGAAGTGGAAAAGCTCAACGCCGATCCGAAGATCAACGGGATCCTCGTTCAGCTTCCTCTGCCGAAGCATATCGACGAAAAGAAGATCACCGAGGCCATTCTTCCGATCAAGGACGTGGACGCGTTTCATCCCGAAAACGTCGGCAGGATCACCCTCGGCACGCCGCGGTTTTTGCCTTGTACTCCGGCGGGGATCATGGATCTGCTCGCCTTTTACGGCGTGAACGCCGAAGGACGCCGCTGCGTCGTGGTCGGACGGAGCAATATCGTCGGAAAGCCGATCTCGTCGCTCCTTCTTGCGGCAAACGGAACGGTCACGACCTGCCATTCGAGAACAAAAGACCTCCCCTCAGTCACGCGTGAGGCGGATATCCTCGTCGTCGCGGTCGGCAAGCCGAAGATGCTTACCGCCGATATGGTCAAGCCCGGCGCCGTTGTGATCGATGTCGGAATTCATCGCGGCGAGGACGGAAAGCTCTGCGGCGACGTGGATTTTGCTTCGGTGGAGCCGATCGCCTCCTATATTACGCCGGTTCCCGGCGGCGTCGGTCCGATGACCATTGCCGAACTGCTTGCCAACACGCTCCGCGCGGCGAAATATCAAAACAACCTGTAAGGGAGAATGCTATGGAGGAACGCGCCAAAATCCTTCTCGCCTGTCTCGACACGGTCGATCAGGGAGGACGTTATCTGACCTTTTTCCTCTCTCTGACCGAGGAGTGGCTGAAGCGCGGAAAAACGGTGATCTTCGCGCATCCGGTGGATTCTCCGTATCGTGATTCTTATCTTCACCGCGGGTTTGACGGATTGATCATCGAGCATTTTTCTTCCTCGGACGGGGCGACGGCGCTTTCGGCGCTTTGCGAAAAGCATCGCCCGGATCTGCTGTTTACCTGTCTGTTTCCGATCGAGCAGGTCGAAAAGACCGCAAGGCAGAATCCGCAGGTACGCATCGTTTCCTATCTTTCGCCGTTTGATCTTCCGATCTTCGCGCGAGACGTCGAGAAGGCCTATACCGATCTCCGCTCCTTTCTCTCGCAGATGATCACGCTCAACCCCATTCGTCTGATCTCCCCCTCGCCGGTGATCCGACCGGGAATGCAGAACGCGGCGTTTCTTCCGCTCGGTCTCCCGGATTCGCCGGAAATTCCGGACGATACGTTTCGCCGCGACGAGCGCGATCGGCTTCGCATCGGGCAGGAGGATATCGTTGTCGAAACCTTTTGGGATCCCCCGACCGGAACCGATCCGGTCACCGTGATCCGGGCGGTGGATCTTCTGCGCAAAAACGCACGTCTGCCGCTGAAACTGCTTTTGGTCTGTCCGGAAAGACAGCTGGAGAGCGCCGCCGTGACGATCGCCGGCATGAATCTGACCGAGGATATTTCCGCCTTTCTGCGTTATTATCCCTGGAAATTCGGCGATTTTTCTTCGCATATCGTCGCCGACCTTGCGGTCAGCTCGGCTGCCAAAGAGGCGTTTCCGAACACCGCGCTCGAAATGCTCAGCCTCGCAAAACCGGCGATCGCCGCAAATATTCAGGGAACAACGCTCTTGTTGCGTTATTCCGGCTTTTCGGTCTACGATCCCGGGGACGAATATATGCTCGCCAAAGCGATCTATTCCGCCGTCACTTACCCGAAAGACCTGTCGGACGAGGCGTTCGGTATTCGTCTACGGTATTCTGCGGAGAAATGCCAAGAGGGGATGCTCGCTTATATTGAGAAGTAGAGAACCCCGGCGCAGATCGCTTGAAAAAATTTTGGAAAAATGCAAAAAAATGCTTGACAAAAGAACGCTTTTGCCTTATAATAAGAAAGTAAATATGAGATTAAGGTCTCTTTGCAAAGCGAAGGGAGGGATATAGAGATGGCAGAAATCAGAGTCAAAGAAAATGAAACACTTGACAGCGCGCTTCGTCGTTTTAAGAGACAGTGCGTGAAGTCCGGCGTCCTTGCAGAGCTCCGCAAGAGAGAGTGCTATGAGAAGCCCAGTGTTAAGCGCAAGAAGAAAGCCGAAGCGGCCAGAAAGCGCAA
>CADBPA010000111.1 GCA_902796505.1 uncultured Ruminococcus sp. | reverse complement strand
GCGAAGAAATAGTCCGCATAGATGATCGAAATGTGGACGCCGGCTTTCTTCAGGTCGCCGTCTACCGGGTAGCGGGCGGAGCCGTAGCCGATAACGAAATCTTTGTCTTCCTCCCAGTTGCCGAAGGCGTCGGCGATCGCGCGGATCAGGTGGATCGCGGCGTTCATATACATACCGCCCTCGTTTTCGGGGAGGATCTTCGCAAGCTCGATCATACCGCAGGCGGCGATGAGACCGGCGGTCGAATCGTAGTAGGTCGGCTCTTCGGGAGCACGGAAGTCGATGCGCGGAAGCCAATCGTCGCAGCAGTTGGCGATGAAGTAGTTGGCGACCGATTTTGCGCCGTCGAGGTACTTCTGCTCGCCGGTGTGCAGATAGGAGAGGACGAGTCCGTAAACCGCCCAGGACTGGCCGCGCGACCAGGAAGAGCCTTCCGCGATGCCTTGTCCGCCGTAGGTGCGGACGACCTCGCCGGTCTCTCTGTCGTGCTCGACGATGTGGGCGACCGATCCGTCGTCACGGACGTGATCGCAGAGGGCGGTATCCGCCTGCGCCATGGCGATCCTCTTGAAGCGGTCGTCGCCGAGCTTTTCGCTGACGTAGTAGAGCAGAGGCAGATTCATCAGGGTGTCGATGATCGTCCAGTTCTGCCTGTCCTGACCGTTCCATGCGGTGATGAAGCCGCCGTCGATATTGAAGCGGGCGGCAAGCGTGGTCGCCATAAAGTATTCTCTCTGAAGCGATTTCGGATCGCCGGTGATGCGGTAGTTCGCGCCGGAGAGGATGTGCCACATAAATCCGACGTCGTGATGCAAACCTTCAAATTTCTCGAAGCACCCATCCATAATTTTTTCGATCGAGTTGCCGCAGGCAAGGTATTCCGGGCGCTTGGTATGCTCATACATCAGGTAGTTGAGTCCGCCCCAGAAGCCGTTGGTCCAGCCGGTCAGATTCTTTGCGCGGTCGATATGTCTGCCGTTCTCGTCCACGCCGTCTGCGACGACGTCTTTCGAGCGGACCGCCATTTTCACAAGTTTTTCATCGAGTTTTTTGAAGGTTTCTTCCACCCACTGCTTGTTCTCCGCAAGGATCGTTTTTGCGTTTTTCATCGGTTGTTCACCTTTCGTTGTTTGTTTTTGTAAAGAAAAGTTGTCTTTTCCGGGGAATGAGCTGATTTTTTTCGGTCTCGCCAAAAGCGAAAGCCATCATGGCGCCGAAGATTTTGAGGGAGAATCTTCGATCGTTCCCCGAAGCTCGTACAAGCTTTCCTTTCGCCGCAAAAGTAGGCGGCGAATTTTCTGCGAAAAATCGGAAAGCGGTACTACGAGAGGGGACGATCGAAGATAGAAAATAACCGGATTTTTTCGGAAGAGATCCGCAAGGATCTCAACCTTATGAGAGTTATGGGGGATCGCTATGCCGTTCCTGAACATTCCTTTCAAAAATTATCCGGTTATTTTCGTTCTCACCAAAAGGTTCAAGCCATCATTTGGGCTGTTTTCCAATGTAAGCCTGTATACCACCATCCACGTACAGGATCTGTCCGTTGACGAAATCCGAAGCCTCGGAAGCGAGGAACACGGCAGGACCGCCGAGGTCGTCCGCTTCGCCCCATCTGCCGGCAGGGGTTTTCGAGATGATGAAGCTGTCAAAGGGATGACGGCTGCCGTCCGGCTGGCGCTCGCGCAGGGGCGCGGTCTGCGGGGTCGCGATATAGCCCGGGCCGATGCCGTTGCACTGGATGTTGTATTCGCCGTATTCGGAGGCGATGTTTCTCGTCAGCATTTTCAGTCCGCCCTTCGCCGCGGCGTACGCCGAGACGGTCTCGCGGCCGAACTCGCTCATCATCGAGCAGATGTTGATGATCTTGCCGTGTCCCATTTTGATCATCGTGGGGATGACCGCTTTGGAGACGATGAAGGGAGCGTTCAGATCGACGTCGATGACCGCGCGGAACTCCTCCGCCTTCATCTCGATCATCGGGATGCGCTTGATGATACCGGCGTTGTTGACGAGGATGTCCACGTTGCCGACGGTCTTCTCGATGTCCTTGACCATTTCGTTCACCTGCTCCTCGTTCGTCACGTCGCAGACGTAGCCCTTCGCGTCGATGCCGGCTTCCTTGTAGGAGGCGAGTCCGCGATCGACAAATTCCTGCTTGATGTCGTTGAAAACGATCTTCGCGCCTGCCGCGTGCAGGGCTTTCGCAATGGCGAAGCCGATGCCGTAGGATGCGCCGGTGACCAGGGCGATCTTGCCGTCCAGTCTGAAATTCTGATTTGCCATGAGAATATTCTCCTTTTATGATAATGATTTTGATTGCGGATAGAAATCAGCGGAGTTCCTTCGTTTCGATATGGTCCATATCGTCAAATTCCTGGTTCTCGCCGCACATTGCCCAAATGAAGGAATAGTTGCGCGTACCGACGCCGGAGTGGATCGACCAGGAGGGGGAGATGACCGCCTCTTCGTTGTGCATGAGGATGTGGCGGGTCTCCTTCGGCTCGCCCATCATATGGAAGACGGCGTCGTTCGGGCCCATATCGAGGTAGAGATAGACCTCCATGCGGCGGTCGTGGGTATGGCAGGGCATGGTGTTCCAGTTCGAGCCGACGTCGAGCTGCGTCAGCCCCATGGCGAGCTGGCAGGACTTCATGACTTCGGGGTGGATATATTGGTTGATGACGCGCTTGTTGCAATCCTCCACCGATCCGCAGGGGACCTTGCGCGCCTTCGTGATGTCGATCTTGACGGTCGGATAGGTCGTGTGCGCCGGGCAGGAGGTGATATAGAACTTCGCCGGATTCTTCTCGTCGAGGCTCTTGAAGCGGAGGTCCTCGTGTCCGCGGCCGACATAGATGCCGTCTCTCGGATTCATCTCATAGACTTCCCCGTCCACCGTGATGACGCCGGGGCCGCCGATGTTGATACAGCCGAGCTCGCGCCGCTCCAGGAAGTAGTTCGCCGCCAGCTCCTTGCCGGCTTCGAGCTTCAGCTCCAGCTTGATCGGCATCATCCCGATGACGATGATGCGGTCGGTATGGCTGTAAACCATCCGGATGTTGTCCTTCGTGAAAAGGTTTGCGATGTGGAACTCCTCGCGGAGTCTGTCTGTGGTGTAATACTTGACGTCCTTGGCGTTTGCCGCGTCTCTGACTTCCATGCCTTTGTTCTCCTTTTTGATATAATGGCCTTGTATTTCGATCTGGGACAGCGCCGCAAAGGACAGCGAGCCGTCCTCAAGCCTCTGCTGGCGGAATCCTGCAAGTTTCACAAATTCGGTGCGGATCGGGGGAAATTCGACCGTCTGCCCCTCGGCGGTGCCGCGCAGGTCGGTATGGACGGTCGTGCCGTCCGAGAAGATCAGGTCGGCTTCCTTCCAGAAGGTGTCGTGCGGAAAATCGGCGCGCAGGAAGAGGGTGACCGAGCGGACCTCGACCTCACAGCCGAAATGCACCTCGTATTCGAGGTCCTCGCGCAGTCCGCCGCCCCAGGAATGGTAGGGGTAGGGGCCGTGGCTCGTGTTCTCACGCACGCCGTCGATCGCGTTGCGCTCGAAGAAGCAGGGGTCCTCGCGGGTGACGAAGTTTGCGACCGCGTGGGGAAAATATTTCGGGATATTGTGCCGGTCGTGAGAATTCTGCGAGATGAGGCGGTCGGCGTAGATCTCCGGCTCGTCGGGGACCGAGCAGGTCATCCGGTGATCCTCCCCGGCAAACGCCCCCGGCGCATAGCAGGCGCGGCGTTCGTACCCGAAGGGGATCGCAAATTCAAACGTCCCGTCCGGTACGTAGATCAGCGCCTCTTCCATCGTCGGATCGAGGCGGACTTTGAGAAACTCCTCGCCGTCGAGGTCGATGCGAACGCGGTCGCCTTCCTCGAATTCGCCGTGAAAATGCTCGTCGATCTGCTCGCCGTAAGCCTTGAAGCGGACTTCTCCGTCTTTATTCAAGAGCTTCAGAGAAAGCATAAAGGTATTTCCTTTCCGGGGCGGTCACGCGGCGGCG
>CADBPA010000110.1 GCA_902796505.1 uncultured Ruminococcus sp. | reverse complement strand
TGTCGTAGGGCTTGTAGCCCGGCACGGTGCAGGTCGCGTCCTTGCCGTCGTGGTGGACGAGGTCGTGTCCGAGCGGCTTGACCTCGCGCGTTTCGGTGCGGCTCTCATCGTTGACGTTTGCGTGGGTTTCCACGCCGGGCGCGGTGCAGGTCGGCGCCGTGGTCTGTGTCCAATTGCCCCAGACGAGTTCGACCATCTTGTAGCCTTCGCCCGCCTTGGCAAAGTAGATCGTCTCGCCGCCCTTCGCGGTGAAGTCCTCCTCCGGCGCTTCGCCTTCGGTGAGGATCAGGGTAGGATAGCCGTCGCTTCCCTTGCCGAAGAAGAAGGTCGATCCGGTCGCCTCGTTCAGGTTGGCGAAGGTGATCTTCGAAGCGGAGGAAGCAAGGATGCTGCCGCTGTTGATCTCGGCGCGGACGGTGGTGAAGTTATTTTGGTCGTTGCCGTCCACGAGGATGAGGTTTCCGGTCGAGCCGCGCAGGTCGATCGTGCAGTTGTTGAAGATCGCGTCGGTAAAGATCTTATGATAGGTGTTCGTCACCGTGTAGGTCAGAACGCTCTTCACGGTCGCCTTGTCGGCAAGGCGGATCGTCACGCCGTCGAAGGTAAAGGTGAAGCCGAAGTTATCGTAGTCCGCCTGCTCGCCGCTTCCTCTCCATGCGGAGACGCGGATGAGAGAGTTCGCCGAGAGGACGATCGTACCGTTCTTGACGGTGACGTCGGTGTTGTACTTGGTCTTTTTCTGCGCGTTGAACGGCGTGTTCTGCGCGGTGAAGGTGAATCCGCCGAGGTCAAAGACCATATCGTAGGTCTGCGCGAGGTTGTTGTAGGCGCTTTCGCTGTAGACGAAGTCGCGGCGCAGGAGGATCACCGAGCCCGAAGCCTTCGAGCTGTGCAGGGCGCTGTCGGTCGCGTCCTTGCCGAACAGATTCGTCGCAAGGACGAATTTTCCGTTGCAGAAGACGGCGAACGGATAGTCCTCGACCGAGGCGTATCTGCCGGGGATCGAGCCGTAGGGCGTTTCAATGTCGGCGCCGAGGCGGTAGATCTTCGCGGTGCCGTCGCTGCCCTCGTCGTAGAAGGAGAGCTGCTTGCCGTCCGGGGTGTTCGCAAGCAGAGTCGGGTACGCCGCGGACGCCGGCTGGCGGATGGCGAATTCTCTGCCGTCCGAGCCTTTTGCGAAGACCGCGCTGTCCTTATCGTCGAGCGAGAAGAGGTTGACCTTGTTCGCGTCCTGCGCGAGCATCATACCGCCGTTGATCCGGATGGCGATATCGACCGATCCGCCGTTCTTGAAGGAGGGATCCTTCGCGTCGATCAGCGTTGCGCCCGCGACCGCGTTGCGCATATCGAAGGTGCAGTCGTTGAAGGTCATCGTGATCTCGGTGCCGAAGCCCTTGCCGCTGTCCCACGGAGCGCAGAAGCGGCCGCCGGCGGCGGTGCCGGAAACGTAACCGAAGGTCATATTTTCAAAGGTGAAGTTGACGTGCTTCGCCGAGCCGGTGACGCTCGGGCCATGGTCGAGGCCGATCATCGGCTTCACACCGGTGAGCCAGGTACCGTTGCGGACGATCAGGGTGTTGGTGATCGTGTTGCCGCCGTAGAGGTCGAAGATGTATTCGGTGTTCGATCTCTCGAGCGTATGCCCCATCAGGTCGAAGATCACCGTGCCGCCGACGTTCGAGAAGTTGGCGTTTGCCGAGGTGTTGTTGCCGGTGGTGGCGTCGGCAAGCAGGCGGATCAGAGCCGTCTTATCGGCGTTTGCCGTACCGGCGACGATATCGCGCGCCGAGTTGAACGCCGTCACCCAATCGCTGTAGGATTCCTTGAAGGTCAGAGTGCCGTCGGCGTTCACGGTATAGACCGCGAAGGGATACTCGGTCGCGGCAAGGTATTTGCCGGGATTTTCCGAGATCTTCGAGGCGGGAATATCGTAGCTTGCAAGTTCGTAGACCGCGTTGTCGCCGTCGGTGCCGACTTTGTAGAAGAAGGCTTCGCCGTCGCTCGTCGCGATCGCTTTCGCGTAAGGCGTGTTCGCCGCCGGGGTGAGGAGCGTCGTGCCGTTGAAGTGCAGCTCGCTCGTCGCGGTGGGCGCCGAGGAGACCGTGATCTTATCGAGGCTTCCGGCGAGGATCTTCGCCGCGCCGATATTCAGGTGGATATTCACCTTTCCGGCAGCCGGGCTTGCCGCGTTGACAAGGGTGATCGCCGAGGTCGGCTCGACCGACTGCAGGTCGAATACGCAGTTGTCCGCCACGTTGACGACAAGGCCGCCGCCGTAGTTCAGACTCGTCGCGTACTGGACGAGCAGATTCGCCGCCGTCGCGCCCTCGCGGAGTCCGAAGGTGACGTCGTCAAAGTTGAAGGTGATCACCTTCAGATCGTTGCTCGACGTGGAGACCTCGTAGCGGATCGCCGCCATCTTGCCGATCTCCAGTTTTCCGTTTTTGACGTTCACCGTCGTGGGGAAGACGTAGCCGCGGCCGTCCGAGGTCGTGGACCACTGTTTGCTCGACGCCTGGAAGATGCTCTGATTCTTCGTGTTGTTCGCGCTCTGGGAGAGGGTGAAGCCGCCGAGATCGAGCGTCAGCTCGCCGCGGATCTGCGCGAAGTTGTCCCAGTATTCGCTGATGCTGTCTCCCGCGGCGGTATCCTTCATCGTGTAATCGCGGCGCAGAAGGACGAACGCCTTATAGGAGGAGGTGGTGAAGGTCGCGGTGTCGAGGTTGAAGACGTTCGACTTGACGTATTCCTTCGCGGCGTTCATCGCGGCGCTAGCGCCGTTGCTTCCCAGGAAATAGGGGAAGGCGCCGACGAAGTTGCGTCTTTCGCCGAAGACGACGAAGGGGTAGTCCTCCGCGCTCGCGTACTGATCGGGGATCGCGCCGTACGGAGTGACGAGCGGATTTTCTTCGAGGACGTAGCCGTCGCCCTTCGCTTGGAAGTTGCGGTATACGCCGTCGTCGCAGAGGAAGGTCTCGCTCAGCGGCTTGCCGCCGTTCTGCGGAACGAAGGAGGTATATTCGCCGGAGGCGTTTTTGCCGAAGACGACGGTATCGGCCGCGTCGGTTGCCGCGAGGGTGAATTTCTCACCGTTTCCGACGATCTGACCGCCGTTGATGCGGAGGTTGCACTCGGCGAGAGCGGTGGTCAGGGTATAGAGCCTGCCGCCGTTTGCCGGGGTGTTCTTCGAGAGGTCGATCGTGCAGTCGTTCAGCGTGATATTGGTGACCGTTCTCGTGCTGTGGTTGTTCTGCCAGATCGTCCAGAACGGCTCGGTGACCGACGCCGCCGTGAGGCTGTCGGCAAAGCCGAAGGTCACGTTCTCGAAGGTGAAGTTCCAGATCTTCGTCTTGGACGAGGAGAAGAGGCAATGCGTCGCCGCGATGCATCCGCTCGGCGTTTCGAGGCGGCCGTTACGGAAGATGACGGTGGTCGGATAATCAAGAGGAGTCGTGGAGTTCGTGCAGGCGTTGATGATCATCTTCGTGCGCTTCAGCGTGTGGCCGCCGAGGTCGAAGATCAGCGTTCCGTTCGACGCGCCGTAGGTCGGCTCGGTCGAGGAGTCGGTATCCCGGCGAAGCAGGATCTCGGCTTCGGCGTCCGCCTTATCGGCGCCGGAGAGAAGGTTGTTCGCCGCGGTGATGACCGCCTTGATGTCGGCGTAACCGCCGGTGCAGACGCCGTTCTGGAAGAGAACGAAGGGATACGCCTGCGCGTCGGCGTAGTTGTCCGGGATGATGCCGTAGCGGGTGGAGTTTTCGCCGGTCGTCTGCTCATAGGTGACGAGGTTATCCTGCTCCGAGACCGCCGTATAGGTCGCGTAGCCGTTCTCGTTGAGATACGAACCGCTGACCGGGTAGGGATCGGAGGACGGAAGGACGAGCTTCGTATATTCGCCGGAGCCGTCCTTGACATATTCGACGATGCGCGCGTCGTCCGACACCGAGATCCATCTCTGCGAGGAGAGGGCGATCCTTCCGCCGGACACCGTGTAGGAGAGATCCAGCGTTGCGGCGGCGGGGGCGGCAAAGACCGTCATCGCGTCATAGGCGTGGGCGCTGTCGGGAAGATCGAAGAAGCAGTCCGAAAGAAGGATCTGCGACTTCACTTCGGC
>CADBPA010000109.1 GCA_902796505.1 uncultured Ruminococcus sp. | reverse complement strand
GGTTTTTGCCCGATCTGCCCGCTTTCTTCGTCGCCTTTGCACGAAAAGAGCGGGCGCTTTTTGTTCGTTTTGCCGAAAAGGGCGCCGCCGGGCGAAAAAATCGGCTCTTGACTTTTGTGACAAAATATTTTATAATGAAGATGCGAAAATATTTTGCGTTCCGGACACCCGGAAATGCTTTTCCCGATTTGACCATGGAAAGGAAAACAGATCATGAAGACCACGATGATTCGTACCACCGCGCTCTGCCTCGCGCTCGTTCTGTCGCTTGGCGCGTTTTTGGCGCTCGGCGCCTCCTCCGGCGTTTTTGACGCCACCGCCGCGGCGTCCTCCGAAATGTGGATGCTGGAAGGGAACGGAACCGCCCTTCTGCGCGGCCAAAAGACGCCGATCAGCGAGGAGCATCCCACGGCGTCGCCCTACGCCTACCTCGGCAACACCTGGACCTGTTATATTCCGCTCTCGGCGCCCTGCCTCTACTCCGGAGCGTCGTGGTCGCTCGGCGAGGACGGAAAGACGGTCACCGTCACCCTCTCCGGCGGCGCGAAAGCGCAGCTGACGATCGGCGATGTCGAATGGGAATGGATAAACGGAACGGAGAAAGAAAAATTCCTGCTTCCCCCGGTCCTGAAGGACGGCGAGGTCTACCTCTCCTCGATGTCGGTGCAGGCGCTCTTCTCGCCGCTCAAGGTCTTCTTCAACGTCGATATCGGGCTGGTCGTGCTGAGCAGCTCCTCGATGCCCTACAGCCGGAACTATTCCTCGCTGAAAACGCAGATCGAGACGCTTCGCTCGCTCCTCTTCGACACGGTGACCGGCGACGGCATCTACAGCGACGTTGCCGCCCACGTCGGCATCAACACGCATCCGCGCCTCGTCGTCGATCAGGCGCGCTTTGACGAACTGCGCGAAAACTACCTCTATTACAGCGATCCCGACCACCTCGAAGAGGCGGCGGAAAACAAGCTTTACACGCTCGTCAGCCGCTTTGTCGCGCAGGCGGAGAACAGTTTCAAATCCTATTTCATCGAAGAGACCGACGACCGGGGCAACGTCAGCTACCTCTGGCGCTCCGAGCAGGTCCTCGAAAATACCCGCCAGCCCTACTACCTCTACGACGAGAACGGCAAGCGCCTCGTCGGCAAGACGAGCTACACCGACTCGGAGGGCAACACGACGACTCTCTCGGAGCTTTACGGCAAGTCTCCGCTCTACGGCGACGGCTACGACGAAGGCGGCCGCTCGAACGTCGCGGCGTATACCACGCATCTGCAGTACTTCGGCTACGCCTGGCAGATCACCCGGGACGACAAATACGTCTACGCCTTCTACCAGCTCGCCCGGCAGCTCGGTATGTGGGAGCACTGGGGAGAGGGGCATTTCCTCAACTGCGCCGACGGCGCCGCGCTCTACGCGCTCGGCCTCGACTGGATCTGGCACGCCTACGATAACGATCCCATCAAGCGCGACGAGCTCGTCAAAATTCTCTTCGACAAGGCGGTCAACGTCGCCTATTGGTGCATCTCGAATCCCTCCAAGGGCAAGAGCGACGGCATTCTCCACCGCTCGACCACGATGGGCGAGAACTGGGGGCTGACCGGCTATACGAACAACTGGAACACCGTCTGCTGCTCCGGCATCACGATGGCGGTGCTCGCCATCCTCGACTACGACCGCTACGCCTACGAGGCGAAGTACGTCATGGAAAAGCAGATCGGCGCGATCTATCGATGCCTCATCCAGTACGCCCCGGACGGCGCTTACGTCGAATCCCCCGGCTACTGGGCGTACGGCACGAACACCTATATGCGGATGCTCTCCTGCCTCGAATCCGCGACCGGGAAGACCTACGGCTATCTCGATACGATCGGCCTGCGGCAGAGCTACTACTTCGCCAACAACATCTGCGACAACGATTTCTACGTCTGGAACTACCACGACGGCGGCAGAGGCCGCATCGACGGAACGACCTTCTATATGGCGGCGTACCTCTACGGCGATCCGAACATCGCGCATTTCCGCGACCTCTTCCTCGACCGCTACCCGACCGGTTCGTCGATCTTCGATCCGCTCCTCTATTCGCCCGCCCTCTCGGAGGGCGCAGAGCCGGAAGCCGTCCTCGACGCGAATTTCAAGGGCATCGACACCGTGACGATGCGCGGCTCCTGGGAAAAGGGCGATACCTTCTGTGGCCTGCACGTCGGGCCGAACAGCGTCTCGCACGGCGACGTCGACTGCGGCACCTTCTATCTTGAGATGGGCGGCGTGCTCTGGTTCGGCGATCCGGGAGCGGAGAATTACAACGTCGCGCCCTATAACCGCTATTTCAACGGCAACTACCGTTACTATTTCTATCGCAAGACGCTCGAAGCGCACAACACGATCCTGATCCGCAGCTCCGCTCTTTCCAAATACGGTCAGGTCTTCAACGGAAAGTCCTCCACCTACGCGAAGATCGACACCTTCGAGACGAACGCCGACGGCGCCTACGCGATCTCGGATATGAAGGCGCAGTACGGGGCGACCTGCTCTTCCGCCTCCCGCGGCCTGCTCTTCACCAACTCCCGCTCCACCGTCATCGTGCAGGACGAGATCGCGTTCTCCTCTCCGACGAGCCTGACCTGGATGGCGGCGACGCAGGGCGGCTCGGTCAGCATCTCGGAGGACGGGCGCACCGCGCTGATCACCACCTACGTGACCGGAAAAAAGCTCATCCTCAGGGCAAGCCTTCTCTCGGAGGACAAAAACCTGAAATTCGAGATGAAGCAGACCGGCAATATTCTTCCGGGAACCGTCTCCGCGACGACCAATAATACGAACGCCAGCGGCGGCCTGATCTATCCGCTGATGTCCGCCATCCAGCCGCGCCTCATCATCAACGCCGATAACGTCACCTCCTTCAACGTCGCGGTGGTGTTCGAGATGGTCCGCACCGACGGCTCGCGGATGCCCACCGTCGGGTATGAGTATCAGCCTATGGAAGAATGGCAGACGAAGAGCGACGAATGGCTCATCAAAGCGAACGAAGACATCGTCTATCCCGAACAGATCCATTACGACTACCAGCCCTCCGACCTCGTCTTTATCCTGCGCGACATCGAGCGCGCAAACGGCGATATCGGAAAACTGACCGAGATCATCCGCCGCCACCCGGCGGTGGACGCGAGCATCAAGCTCGACGACCATTCCGTCGCGGAAAACATCGGCACCTACCGCTATTGGCGCAACTACGTGAACGGCTATCTGCGCGACCTCAACAAGACCTTCGGGGCGATCTTTGAAGATTCGCTTTACGAACTCACCTGAAAGAGAGGCGAAAGGAGTCCGGAATGAAAAAAAGAATGATAAAGGTACTGTCCTTTGCGCTCGCGCTCCTGATCGGCGCCGGCAGTTTTCTGCTGCTCGGACGGGAGGCGGGGCTCGACCTCGCCGAGGCCGCCGATTCCTCCACCTACAAAAACGAACTTTGGCTGATGGCGGACTATGAATACGCCCTCGTCAAAGGCACGAAGAAGAAGATCCGCGAGGACGGCGCGGCGGCGCCCTACCTCTTTATGGGCGATACGATGACCTGCTATATCCCCCTCTCGGCGCTCTGCCTCTTCACCGGGGCGACCTTCTCGCTCGGCGAGGACGAAAAGGCGGTCACCGTCACCCTCTCCGGCGGCGCGAAAAAACAGATGACGGTCGGAGAGCTCGAATGGTCGGGCGGAGAATTTCTGCTTCCCCCGGTGCTGAAGGACGGCGAGGTCTACCTCTCGAACCTCTCGGCAAAATCGGTCTTCTCCTTGCAGGGATTCACCGATCTCGATATCGGGCTGATCGTCTTCGGCACGAAGAGCCTGAATTACAACAACTCCTATTCCTCGCTCTCGGTCCGGATCGAAACGCTGCGCCACCTGCTCTTTGAAACGGTGACGGCGGACGGGATCTATCGGGATATCGTGAACGCCGTCGGTATCGATACGCATCCGCGCCTGATGGTCACGCAGGAGAGATTCGACGAGCTGCGCGAAAACTACCTTTATTACACCGATCCCGATCACCTGGAAGAGGCGGCGGAGGATCGCCTGTTCGCCCTCGTCTCCCGCTTCGTCACGCAGGCGAACAGCAGTTTCAAAAACTACTTCGCCGAGCTGACCGACGAGGAAGGAAACCTGACGGGTTACGACTGGAAGTCCGAGGACGTCGTCGTCAGCCTGCGCCATCCTTATTATCTCTACGACGAAAACGGAAACCGCCTTGTCGGCAAGACGAGCTACACCGGTCCCGACGGCGTAACGACCACCCTCTCCGAGCTTTACGGCAAGAGCAATCTCACCGGCGACGGCTACGACGAGGGCGGCCGCCTCAACCAATCCGGCACGACGGCGGCGCATCTGCTGAATCTCGCCTTCGGCTGGCAGATCACCCGGGACGAAAAATACGCCTACGCCTTCTATCATCTCGCCAAAGAGCTCGGCAAGTGGGAGCACTGGGGCGAGGGGCATTTCCTCAACTGCGCCGACGCCTCGGCGCCTTACGC
>CADBPA010000108.1 GCA_902796505.1 uncultured Ruminococcus sp. | reverse complement strand
CGGTTTCTCACAACCGACGTGCAGGCTCTTCAGATCCTTGTGATAATCGGGAAGTCCAAAAGGCATAGTTGCGTCTCCTTGTAGGTTAATATGTAAATAATTCTTTGCAAAATCGTGCTAAAAACGGATCGAGATCTCGCCGCTTTTGAGGATTCTCTCCCTGCCGTCCTCCGGGAGAACGCGCAGAAATCCCTCGTCGGTCACGCCGAGCAGCGTCGCCCGGTATTCCTCCTTTGCCGTGAGGACGCGGACGAGCTTTCCGACGTGCGAGAGCCTTTCGCGGTAGCGGCGCATCACCTCCGCGCGCTCCGGCGGCACCTCGGGAAAGAAGCGGCGGATCATGGCGGCGGCAAGGCGGGCGCGCTCCGGCGGATCGGTATAGTCTCCGATCGCCGTCGCTATGGCGGAAAGCTCTTCGGGAAAGGCGCGCTTTGCGAGATTGATCCCCACGCCGACGATCAGGCGAAGGCTTCCCCCGTCGGGCGAAAGGATCCCTTCGGCGAGGATGCCCGCCGCCTTTTTGCCGCCGATCAGCAGGTCGTTCACCCATTTGATCGAAAGCGCAAGCTCCGGGCAGCATTCCGCGATCGCCTCCGCGGTGTAGACGGCGGCCGCCGCCGTCTGGGAGAGCAGATCCTCGGTGGCCGGGCGGGGCGGGAAGAGAAAGGTGATATAAAGCCCGACGCCGGGATCGGAGAGAAAGCTTCTCCCCATTCTGCCGCGCCCGGCGGTCTGCCGGTCGGCGAGAAAGACCGCGCCGCCCGTCTCTTCGGGGTGTTCTTTGGCGTAGACCTTCGCGCGCGTGTTGGTCGAGTCGGTTTCGGGATAAAAAAAGACCGGCAGGGAAGAGAGCCTTCCGGGAAGGTGCGCGCGCACCGCCCCTTCGGAAAGCGGATCGGGAAATTTCTTCATATAGACTCCTTTTGCCGGACGTTCGTTCCCGTTCAGTATACCACATTCTTTCGGTAAAGTCAATCGATTCGGGCATAATTTTCTTTTCCCGGCGCACAATAGTTTCATTCCCTGCCGGGACGTGCGGCAGGGCGATCCCACAAAAAGGAGTAACCCATGAAACAAGCGCCCGAAAGGATCCCGGCGGTATACGCCGAAGCCGTCCGCCGGATGGAAAGGCGGCTCGGCGCGGGGACGAACTACGATCTGATCGAAAAGACGATCGCCGTCGGCGACGGGGAGATGACCTTCTTCGCCGTGGACGGCTTTCTCAAAGACGGCGAGCTGCACAAGCTTCTGACAACGCTCATCTCCTCCGATCTGCCGAAGAGCGCGGCGGCGGCCGCCCTCTCGATCCCCTGCTCCGAATGCCTGCGCACCGGGGACGAGGATTTCGCCGTGCGCGCGGTGCTCTCCGGGCAGACCGCGCTGTTCTGTTCGGCGTTTGACGGCGAGGCGCTGATCCTCGACCTGCGCGCCTATCCCGGCAGGCAGACCTCCGAGCCGGAGTCCGACAAGGTGATGCAGGGCGCGCACGACGGATTCGTCGAAACGCTGGTGACCAACACGGCGCTCCTGCGCCGCCGCGTCCGGGACGAACGCCTGCGCACCCGGTGCTTCAACCTCGGCGGCGGATCGCAGCCGGACGTGGTCGTCTGCTACCTCGAAGGGGTGGCGGATCCGAAATTCGTCGCGATGGTCGAGCGCAAGCTCTGCGCCGTCCGTCCGGGATCGCTGACGCTCGGCTTCCGCAGCCTTGCCGAAACGCTGATCCGGCAGAAGTGGTATAATCCTTTCCCGAAGATCCGTACCACCGAGCGGCCGGACGCCGCCGCCGCGCAGGTCTTTGAGGGCAACGTCCTCCTCTTCTGCGACACCTCGCCGCAGGCGATGCTCCTGCCGACCTCCATCTTCAATTATCTTCAGCAGACCGACGATTACTATTATCCGCCCCTGACCGGGAGTTATCTGCGCGTCATCCGTCTGTTCATTCTTCTGCTCTCGCTCTTTTCGACGCCGCTCTGGTATCTCTGCCTGCGCCACGCCGACCTTCTGCCGGACGCCTTCCGCTTCCTGATCCCGGAGGAGACCGGCGCGCTGCCGATCCTTTTGCAGCTTTTTCTCGCCGAGATCGCGGTGGACGGGCTGAAGATCGCCTCGATGAACACGCCGGATATGCTCTCGAACTCGCTCTCGGTGGTCGGCGCGCTGATCCTCGGCGATTTCGCGGTGGACGTCGGGTGGTTCTGCGAGGACGTCATCCTCTATACCGCCTTCATCGCCATCGCCAACTTCGCCCAGCAGAATCACGAACTCGGCTACGCCTTCAAATTCCTGCGGCTGATGATGCTCGCGCTCGTCGCGCTGGCGGACGGCTACGGGCTGATCTTCGGCGTCCTGCTCTCCGGCCTTCTCATTGCGAAGAACTCCACCGTCGTCGGTCCGCACAGCTATCTCTATCCCCTCTGCCCCTGGAACGGCAGGGCGATGATGCGGCTGCTCTTCCGCACGAAGAAGCGCGACTTTCTCGACCGGGAGGCCTGACCACGCAAATTCCACAAAAAACGCGCGCTTTTTTGGTGCAATTGTCCATTGACAAAAACGAGCCTTTCCTATATAATTGAATT
>CADBPA010000107.1 GCA_902796505.1 uncultured Ruminococcus sp. | reverse complement strand
GTAGCAGCGGTCGAAATAGTCCGATCCGTAGAAGACGCCGCCGGTCGGCTCACAGCCGAGCCACTTCAAGTCCTCGTAGATCGATTCGACGTACTCGTTATCCTCTTTCGAGGGGTTGGTATCGTCATAGCGGAGATTGAAAAGACCGCCGTATTTTTTCGCCGTCATCGCGTTGATCCAGATCGCCTTGGCGGAACCGATGTGCAGATATCCGTTCGGCTCGGGCGGAAAACGGGTATGGACCTTGAGCTCGGGATTCTTCGCGAGATCCTCGTCGATGATTTCGTGAATAAAGTTATTCTTGATTTCTTCCATGGTGAAATCCTTTCGGTTAATATAGCGTCAGAGGAGCAGACGGGAGAGGCTGCTTGCGAGAAGATCCTCTTCTCCGTGTCCGGGAAGGATCCGCAGATCCGGGGGCAGCGCACGAAGGCGTTCGAGCGACTCGCGCATTTCGGAAACATTGCCTCCCGGCAGGTCGCATCTTCCGTATCCGCCGCCGGAAAAAAGCGTATCGCCCGTCAAAAGAAGACCGCCGGTCTGAAAACAGGCGGAGCCCGGCGTATGTCCGGGCGTCAGCGACACGCGGATCGGATCCTCGCCGAATCGAAGAACCTGTCCGTCAGCGAGCGGCGCCGCGCCGCAGGGGGAGACGATGCCCTTGCCGTAAAAAAGCAGCGAAGCGTTGGCGTAAGGATCCGTAAGCTGCGGCAGATCCTGCGCACAGATCATCACCGGGATGCCGGCTTCGGCGTAGGACGAAAGCGCACATATGTGGTCAAAATGACCGTGCGTCAGAAGAACGAAAGCGATCGGCCGGCGCGCCTGCGGCAGAATTTCGCCGAGCGGCACGGAAGCGTCGATCACGCAGGAGGACGATCCGGAGGAAAGCAGATAAGTGTTGCATCCGAAGTACTCCTTCGGTGCAAACCGTTGATAACGCAGCATAGTATTCCCCTTTACGAAATATTAGTATAGCACAGAAATCGGCTCTTGGCAAGTCTTTTTTGAAAACTTCCGCCGCAAAAGATAAAATTTTTCGCCGAACACGACGCACGCCTGCCGCATAAACTGCTATAAAACGAGGAACGGAGAGCGTTATGAACGAATCGATCATTGAAATCGGATCCATGACTTATGCGATCAAGGCAAAAAAATGTCTGCAAAGAGCCGGTATCCCGGCAGAAACGGTCAAGACGGCAAACTCTCCGCTCGGCTGCGTTTACGGCGTGCGGATCCCCTATCGGGCGACCTTTGACGCACGCGCCGTACTGATTCGATGCGGGATCGAATATCACAGCGCGAATTGAGATCCCGATGAAAGGATGAGAAAAATGGTTTATCTGGATAATGCGGCAACCGGCTTTCCGAAACCGCGCGAGGTGACGGCGGCGGTCGGCGAATGCATCAAAAAATACTGCGGCAACCCCGGAAGAAGTATGCACAGGCTGGCGCGGATCGCCGGCGAGGAGGTCTATGCGGCGCGCGAAGCGGTCAGCCGCTTTTTCGGCGCGGACGATCCCGAAGAGGTGGTTTTCACGCTCAACGCGACCTATGCGCTCAATACGGCGATCAAAACGACGATCCCGGACGGCGGCGAAGTGCTGATCTCGGATCTCGAACACAACGCGGTCTACCGTCCGCTGAAAGCCGAAGAACGGCGGCGTGGGATCAAAATCCGCACCTTCGATACCGACGGCGACATCGAAACGAATATCCGCGCCGCGCTGACGGCGGACACCTGCGCCGTCGTTTCAACGCTTCGCTCCAACGTTACCGGAAAAGAAATTCCGCTCGCCGTACTCTCGAAGATCGCACGGGAAAAAGGATTGATCCTGATCGCCGACGCCTCCCAGAGCGCCGGACACGATCGCATCGATCTTGCGAAAACGCCCTGCGATATTCTCTGCGCGCCGGGACACAAAGGACTGCTCGGCATTCAAGGGTGCGGCTTCGCCGTTTTTCACGACAAAAGACGCCGGGACAGTTTTATCGAGGGGGGAAGCGGAAGCGCCTCCGCCTCGCCGGATATGCCCGATCTGCTCCCCGAACGGTTTGAAGCAGGAACGCTTCCGACGCCGGCGATCGTCGCGCTTCGCCACGGAATCGAATGGATCGAGCGGTATGGGATCGATCACGTCCACGATCGGCTGCAACGGCTGACGGAATATGCGAAAGAAAGCATTTCGCAGATTTCCGAAGTCTCCTATTGCAAAGGCGACGGCGGGATTCTCTCCTTCCGCATCCGGGGAGAAGATCCTTCCCTGACCGCCGAGCGGCTGGATCGCGCCGGGATCTGCGTGCGCAGCGGTCTGCATTGCGCGCCGCTTGCCCACCGCAAAGAAGGCACGCTGGAGGGCGGAACGGTGCGGATCGGCTTTTCGGTTTTCAGCCGCGAGAAGGACGTCGATCGTCTGCTTCATGCGATCGGATAATAATCTGCCGTTAAATAAATATTAAAAACAAATATTTATAAAAATCTCCCGAAAGAATCGGGAGATTTTTGATATAGAGGCGAGCCCGCTTGAAGGATCATTTCTTGACAAATTCGTAGTAAATGGCTTTGAGCGCGGTGATATAATCGTTGGAATCGATACCGACGATGATATTCAGCTCGCTCGATCCCTGATCGATCATGCGGACGTTGACGCCGGCGTCGGCAAGCGATTTGAAGATCCGGGCGGCAGTTCCCTTCGCTTTGACCATACCGCGGCCGACGATCGCCAGAAGAGCGAGGTTATCTTCGACCGAGATATTTTCGGGATCGACGGCTTTGCAGATGCCCGCCATGATCTCGCCGCGTTTTTTGGCGAGTTCCTTTGTGGGGACAACGACCGTCATCGTATCGATCCCCGACGGAAAATGCTCGAAGGCAACGCCGTTTTC
>CADBPA010000106.1 GCA_902796505.1 uncultured Ruminococcus sp. | reverse complement strand
CCGAAGAGACGGACGGATTCTACACGAAAAACGGCGACAAGGTCACCGGCATCCTCGCCGTTCTCGCTCCGATGACGGTCAGCCAGCTTGACGACGATGAAAACGGTCTGAATTCCATCAAGATCGGCGCGATCATGGGTTGGACGTACGACGACGTCAACGGCTGTTGGATGACGGCGGAAAACGAGCAGGCCTCCGGCATTATGCTCTCCTTCGCCGGACTTACCGTCGGCGAAATGTCGCAGAACGACAAGGTGCAGGCGGCGGTCGATACGCTCGTGATCGGCGAGGCGATGGGCTACCACAAGAATCCCACGGACGGAAAATGGTATAGAGACGCCGCTTATACCGACGAGCTGACTGGCATTCTCGCCTCGCTGTCGGATACGAAGATCGGCGAGCTCGGCGGAAAGATCGACGATCTCACGCTGCGTGACGCATTCAGCGAAGCCGAACTGAGCAGCGGCTTCCTGAGCCTGCTCGATCCGGATACCAAGATCACCCATCTCGGCTCCGCCGCGACCGACGCGTACAGCGCCGCCACCATTCAGGATCTGATGGACGCCGGACTGCTTTCCTTTGGAATTTCTCAACAGGCGTCGCTTGATTACGTATTCAGCCCGAACGACTGGCGCGAGTATTCCATTCAGGGATTCATTGACGCGCTGATCGCCAGAGCGACGATGATTCCGTAATGTATCAGAAACCGGGGCTGCCGCAAGCGCGGCAGCCCTTTATTCAAGAAGGGAGAATGCAATGAAGCGTCATATTATGAATATCGTCAATTTTGTCCGGGGATGTGAGCCTCGCTATGAAGTGGACCTGCTTGCCCCGGTGATAAAAGAACTCGAAACCGACCGCCGTTTCGGCCTTGAGGATACCTTTCTTCTCCAGTACGACGCCCTCTTGCGCGACGATATGGTCGCAGCTTTTGCCGGATGCGGGGAAGAGACCGAGCTCGGGCTATGGTTTGAAATGTGCCGCGCGCTGACCGAGAAGGTCGGGATCGCCTGGCGCGGCCGTCCGGGCTATGACTGGGACTGGTTTGTCGATCCCGGCTTTCTCGAAGCTTATACCCCCGCCGAGCGCGAGGCGCTGATCGACGAGGCTTTCCGCCTCTTCCGGGAACGCTTCGGCAGATATCCCGAGGTCGCCGGTTCCTGGCTGCTCGACGCGCACTCGATGCGCTATATGGCGGAAAAATACGGGATGAAAGCCTTCATCATCTGCAAAGAGCAGATCAACACCGACGCCTACACGCTCTGGGGCGGACCGTACAGCGGCGGCTATTTCCCCTCGGTGAACAATGCGCTCTGCCCGGCGTCCACCGAAGAAAATCAGATCCCCGTCCCGGTGTTCCGTATGCTCGGCATCGATCCGATCTACTCCTATAACGGCGAAGGACGGTATTACCCTCCGATCGCCTCCGGCGTTTATACCATGGAACCGGCGTGGCAGCTCGCGCAGGATCCCGACGTGATGGATTGGTTTTTCCGCGAGTACTACGAAAACCCCTGCCTGAATTATTCTCACGCGACGACCGGGCAGGAAAACTCCTTCGGCTGGGAAGGCTTCGGCAGAGGCTATGAAATGCAGATCGGCAAGCTGAAAAGCCTTTCCGATCGCGGGATCGTCTCGGTCGAGCAGCTCGGAAAGACCGGCGAGGCATTCCGGAAAAGCTTCCCGCTCACGCCGCCGTCCGCCCTCCTTGCGCTGACCGACTGGGCGAAAGCCGGCTACCGCTCGGTCTGGTATCATTCGCGTTTTTATCGCGCCGATCTCTTTGTCGAAAAGGGCAGGCTCACCTTCCGCGATCTCATGAAATTCGACGAGCGCCTGCCCGAACGCTATCTCTCCGCTCCCTGTGCCGAATGGAGCGCGACCTATGAAAATCTTCCGGTCGTCGACGCACATCGCTGGGCGACGGCGAACGACGCGGCGCACGAAGCCGCGATCGCCTTCCCCGGAGAAGTACTCTCGCTTTCCGCCGAGGCGGACGACGCGCGCGGCAGCCTGACCGTCACGGCAAAAATGCGTTCCGGCGGAGAGATCCTTGTGACCTTTTCCGAGAGGGAAGTGACCGTGCAGGGCGCCGGAAGCCTTCTTCTGATCCCCGCGGCGGCGAAAGCGAAGATCCGCCCGACGTCACACGGGTTCGACTTCTCCTATGAAGGATACGACTATTCGGTCGCCTCGTCGTCTCAGCCGATCTCCGAAGGCGAGAATTACCGTATCCCCGAAAAGGACGGCAAGATCACTCTGCGCATGGATCTTTGATCTCCCCTGCAAAGCGCGGATCTTTTCCCCGGCGGGATCGCAAAAAGTTTTTCTCTTTTTTCGTTTTGCTACTTGACAAACACCGAATTTCGTTGTATACTGTAAATGGAATTAGCGGATGCTAACTATCAAAGACAAAGGAGAAAAAACGGTGGACGTTGTCAGTATTCTGATCGCCGGCGGTTCCGCCGCGGCGGTAGCGGCGCTTTGCGGCGGCGTCAGGACCGCATGCAGGATCGCTTTGCGGAAAATGGCGGAAAAGAACGAGACCTCCGCCGCGAAAAAACATGAATAAGATCGTTTTGAAGATCGACGGGATGATGTGCGATATGTGCGAGGCGCATATGAACGACGCCGTTCGCCGCATCCTTCCCGACGCCCGTCAGCTCAAGTCCTCGCACGCGAAGGGCGAGACCGAGTTTTTGTCCGACCGTCCGGTCGATTTCACCGCCTTGCGCGAGGAGATCGAAAAGACCGGCTATCGCCTTGAGGATTATACCGTCGCACCCTACGAAAAGAAGGGCTTCTTTGCGCGCATTTTCGGAAAATGAAAGGCGGGATCGCATGGGCGCCGCCCCGTCTTTTTCCCGAAACAAAAACAGCGGAATCGCTTCCGCTGTTTTTTCGTTATTCCGCTTTTTCTGACCGGGCTTTCAGCCAGTCCAGCAGATACGCGTCGACGGCTTCCTTATCGGTTTCGTTCAGGATCTCGTGGCGGTCGTCGGGGAAGAGTTTCAGCGTCACGTCCTTGATACCGGTCTCGCGGTAGCTTTCCGCAACGATTTTCGGTCCTTTTCCGAAATCGCCGACCGGGTCGTTCTGCCCGGAGACGACGAGGATCGGCAGATCCTTCGGGATCTTGTCGAGATTGACCTGCCGCTGAGCGTAACGCATTCCGCGGAAGAGGTTGTAGTAGCCGTTGACGGTGAATAGGAACTGATTGAGCGGATTCGCTTCATAGGCGTCCACGATCGCCTCGTCCTTGGTCAACCAGTCGCTCTTGGTCCGCGCAGGCTCAAAGGTCTTGTTGTAGGATCCCAGCGCCATATTGTTGATCATGGTGCTGCGGAAATGGCCGCCTCTCGCCTGTTGGAAAACGGCGGTCAGCGCGATGCCGAGATCGAGCGTGGCGTTCGGCTGATAGCCGGTTCCCATCACGATCGCGCCCGAAAGCCCCGCTCCGTACTTTTCAATGAACTGCCGGGTGAGGAAGGATCCCATGCTGTGGCCGAGCAGGAAATACGGAACGCCGGGGTATTTCTTCTGCGTGTCCTCGCGCAGTTGCTGCATATCGCCGAGAACGCAGAAGTTTCCGTCGTGCTTGGCAAAATAACCGAGCTGCGTCTCATCGGTCACTGATCTGCCGTGTCCGAGATGGTCGTTGCCGACGACGCAGAAGCCGTTCGACGCCAGAAAGGTCGCAAAGCGGTCGTAGCGGTCGATGAACTCCACCATACCGTGCGCGATCTGGAGAACGCCGCATACCTCGCCGTCCGGGGTCCATTCGATCGCGTGGATCTGCGTCAGCCCGTCTTTGGAAGGATAGAAAAATTCCCGTTTCATCATCTTTCTCCTTTGCTGCCCGAAAACCGGGCGAAATCGCCGCTTTCGCGGCAGAGATCACACTTGCAGTATATCATATTTCGTCCGGTTTGTAAAGAGGAAATTTCAAAATTTTCCTGCTTTTCCTCGGATCATTCTTTTTCGGCAGTCGCATCTCCGAGATTTTCTTTCGCCGCGGCAAGCATCAGCTTGATGCGGTTGAGCTGGTTGACCTCGCTCGCGCCCGGATCGTAATCGACGGCGGCGATATTCGCCTCCGGATAAACCTTTTTCAGCGCCTTGATCACACCCTTGCCGACCACGTGGTTCGGCAGGCATCCGAACGGCTGGATGCAGACGATATTCGGCACGCCCTCGCGGAGCAGTTCGACCATCTCGCCGCAGAGGAACCAGCCCTCGCCGTACTGGTTTCCGATCGAGAGGAAGGGCTCGGCGTATTTCGCCGTTTCGGCGATGTCGGTCGGAGCGGAGAAACGCTTGCTGGCTTTCAGCGCCTCGGCGGCAGGCTCGCGCAGTTTTTTCAGCGCACCCGTGCCGTATTTTGCGAGAAGAGCGTTATACCACTTCGCGCCGAGATAGCGATGCTTGAAATCGCGGTCGTAGAGGAACATCGCAAGGAAATCGAGAAAATCCGGAACGACCGCCTCGGCGCCCTCGCGTTCGAGAAGATCGACAAGGTAATTGTTCGCGAGCGGCATATACTTGACGAGAATTTCGCCGACAATGCCGACTTTCGGTTTTTTTACGTCGGTCAGGGGCAGCCGGTCGAAGTCCTCGACGATCAGGCGGCAGAGTTTTTTGAAACTGTATTTTTTCCCCTCCGGTCTTCCGCTGAGATAGGCGACGCAGGCGGCCTCCCACTTACGGTGCGTCTCGTTTGCCGAGCCTGCGACCGCTTCGTAGGGGCGCGTGCGGTAGAGACAACGCATCATCAGGTCGCCGAGGATCATCGCTTTCATGCCGAGCGCCAGCATCGGGAAGGAGATTTTGAAGCCCTCGTTTTTCTCAAGACCGCCGGCGTTGAGCGAGATGACCGGGATGTGCGAAAGCCCCGCCTGATCCAGCGCGCGCCGGATGAATCCGACGTAGTTGCTCGCGCGGCAGCATCCGCCGGTCTGCGTCATCAGGAGCGCCAGCCGGTCGGTGTCGTATTTTCCCGAAAGCACCGCGTCCATCAGCTGCCCGACGACGATGATCGACGGATAGCAGGCGTCGTTGTTGACGAATTTCAGCCCGGTGTCCACCGCGCCCTTCGTGTCGTTATCCAGCACCGTCAGCCGGAAGCCGTACCGCTCGAAGATCGGCGAGAGAAGGCTGAAATGGATGGGACTCATCTGCGGCGCGAGAATGGTATATTTCCGCTCGAACATCTCGCGCGTAAAGACCGTCCGCTCGTAGTGATAGGGAAGAGTTTTTCGGCAATTTCTGTCGCGCATATTCATCGCGGCGATCAGGCTGCGGATACGGATACGCGCCGCGCCGAGGTTGTTTACCTCGTCGATCTTTAAGACCGTGTAGAATTTTCCGGCGTGTTCGAGCAGTTCGCAGACCTGATCGGTCGTGACCGCGTCGAGCCCGCAGCCGAAGGAATTGAGCTGAACGAGTTCGAGATCCTCCCGCCCGCCGACGTATTCGGCGGCGTCGTAAAGGCGCGAATGGAAGGTCCACTGGTCGAGAACGCGGAGTTTTCTCTCCTTATCCGCGACGAGGGGAAGGCTGTCCTCGGTAAAGACGTGGAAGCCGTAGGAGGCGATCATTTCCGGGATGCCATGGTTGATTTCGGGATCGAGGTGATAGGGGCGGCCGGCCAGCACGATGCCGCGCTCGCCGTTTTCCTTCATCCGGTCGAGAAGAGAGGCGGCTTTCGCGCGCAGATCGGCTTTCATCCTGCCCATCTCTTCCCACGCAAGTTTGACCGCACGCCGCGTTTCGGCGGCAGGGATGCCCCATTCCTCCCGGCAGACGGCGACCAGACGGTCCGCCGCGATCTTCTCGCTCGTCAGGGCGAGGAAGGGATGGATAAAGCGGACGTGTTCGTTTTCGAGATTTTCAAGATTGTTCTTGATATTTTCGGGATAGGCGATGACCATCGGGCAGTTGTAGTGGTTCTGCGCCTGTGCGGTCTCCTGATGCTCATAGTACACGCTCGGATGGAAGATCGTCTTCACTCCTTCGCGGATCAGCCATTCGATATGTCCGTGCGTGAGTTTTGCCGGATAGCATTCGGATTCGGAAGGGATCGAGTCCATGCCGAGCTGATAGAGTTTTCTGTCCGAATACGGGGAGAGCTTGACCGAGAAGCCGAGCGCCTTGAAGAAGGTCGCCCAGAAGGGATAGTTTTCATAAAGATTGAGAACGCGCGGAATGCCGATCACGCCGCGCGGCGCCTCGCTCTCGTCAAGCGGAGGATAGCCGAAAAGCCTCTCGCGCTTGTACTCAAAGAGATTTTCGCCTTTTTTGCCGCCGCCTCCGCCGATCTTTTTCTCGCATCGGTTGCCGGTGATATACCTTTTTCCTTCGGAAAAGGTGTTGACCGTAAGTAAACAATTGTTTTCACATCCGCCGCATCGCGCGGTCCTGCTGGAATAGGAGAGATTTTGGATCTCGTCAAACGTATGGATCGCGGACGGCGCACCCGTGTAGCGTTCTTTTGCGATCAAAGCCGCGCCGAACGCCCCCATCAGGCCGCAAATATCCGGGCAGATCACGTCGCCGCCCGAAACCTTCTCCATTGCGCGCAGAACGGCCTTGTTGTAGAAGGTGCCCCCTTGCACGACGATATGCCGGCCGAGTTCTCTCGCGTCGGCAAGTTTGATGACCTTATAGAGCGCGTTCTTGATGACCGAATAGGCAAGACCTGCCGAGATGTCGGGAACCGTCGCGCCCTCTTTCTGTGCCTGTTTGACGTTGGAATTCATGAAGACGGTGCATCGCGTTCCGAGATCGACCGGGGCTTTTGCCGAGATCGCCGCCTCGGCGAATTCCTTCGCCGAAAGTCCGAGCGAGGCGGCGAAGTTTTCAATGAACGAGCCGCATCCCGAAGAGCAGGCCTCGTTCAGCATGATCGAATCCACCACGCCGTCCTTCAGCCGGATGCACTTCATATCCTGACCGCCGATATCCAGCACGCAATCGGTTTCGGGATCGAAAAATTTCGCCGCCGTCGCGTGTGCGACCGTTTCGACCTCGCCCTCGTCGAGCGAAAAGGCGGATTTCAGCAGCTGTTCGCCGTACCCGGTCGAGCAGGATCGCGCGATCACGGCGCCCTCCGGCAGAGCCTCTTTCAGTTTTGCCATCGCCGCCATCGCGGTCTTGACCGGATTGCCGCGGTTGTTTTCATAAAAAGAGAAGAGCAGTTCGCCCGCCTCGCCGATCACGGCGATCTTGGTCGTGGTCGATCCGGCGTCGATGCCGAGGAAGCAGTTTCCCCGGTAGTCGGCGAGCGGCGCTTTTTTTACCTTCGCGCGCTCATGCCGCCTAAGAAATTCTTCGTATTCCTCCCTGTCGGCGAAAAGCGGCTCAAGCCGCTTGGTTTCATACTCGGTGCGCGTGTCCTCGCGCAGACGGCGGATCAGTTCTTCCGCCGTGCAGACGGCGCTCTCATCCTTTGCCATCGCCGCGCCGATCGCGGCGAAAAGATGCGAGTTTTCGGGATCGATCACCTCGTCCGGCGTGAGCTTCAGCGTGCGGACGAACGCCGCTTTCAGTTCGGGCAGAAAGTGCAGGGGACCGCCGAGAAAGGCGATATGCCCCCGGATCGGCTTACCGCAGGCAAGGCCGGAGACCGTCTGGTTGACGACCGCCTGAAAGATCGACGCCGCAATATTCGCGCGAGACGCGCCGTCGTTGATCAGCGGCTGGATGTCGGTCTTGGCGAAAACGCCGCAGCGCGAGGCGATCGGATAAATATCGTCCGCGCTCTTTGCGAGTTTGTCAAGCCCGGTCGCGTCGGTTTCGAGAAGCGCTGCCATTTGGTCGATGAAAGAGCCGGTTCCGCCGGCGCAGACGCCGTTCATCCGCTCGTCGAGTCCGCCTTTGAAATAAATGATCTTCGCGTCCTCGCCGCCGAGTTCCACGGCGACGTCGGTCTCCGGGTAGTAGGTTTTCAGCGAAGCGGCAACGGCAACGACCTCCTGAACGAAGGGAATCGCGAGCGATTTTGCGATCCCGATCGCGCCGGAACCCGTAATATGAACACTTAAGTTTACGTTTCCGAGCTTTTCTTTGGCGGATTCCAGAAGTCCGATCAGTGTTTCCTTGGTGTGCGCCATATGTCTGCGGTACTCGCCGAAGAGAAGTTTTCCCTCT
Source organism: uncultured Ruminococcus sp. (assembly GCA_902796505.1). Lineage (GTDB taxonomy): Bacteria > Bacillota > Clostridia > Oscillospirales > CAG-272 > UBA1740. The sequence continues at coordinate 2,407 of CADBPA010000106.1, read as the reverse complement.
CCGTCGAGGATCGCAAGCTTGACCGTCGTCGAGCCGATGTCAACGCCGGCGTGATAGATGTTTTCGAGAGATGTTTTTTCCATTTCGTTTCCTTATTTTCGGGATTTCAGATAGAACTTCGATTCGGTCCCGTGAAATAGCCTTTTGATGTTTTCTCTGTGGCGGAGGATCATGAACAGTACGCATCCGCAGTAGATCAGGACGACCGGAAGGCTTCCGCCAAACAGCGCGAGCGCGACCGTACCGCCGATCAGCGCCGCCATCGTGGAAACCGACATGATATGTACCGTCAGCAGCAGGACCGTCAGCAGAGCAAAGGCGATCAGCCCCGCGCGGTAATCGAGGAAAAACAGCGTCGAAAGGCAGACGAGAAAACCCTTGCCGCCTTTGAACGAATAATAGATCGGGTAGGCGTGTCCGAGCATGGCAAACACCCCGGCGTACGCCGCACCGAGCGGAAAATCCCCGTAAAAATGCAGGAAGAGAAGTCCTGCCGCCGTCGAGATCAGCGCGCCTTTCAGCAGATCCAGCGCAAAGACCGCCCACGCGAGCTTTCCGCCGAACGAGCGTTTGAAATTCGTAAACCCCGCGTTTTTGCTCCCGACCTCACGGACGTCCTGCTTGTAGACGGCGCGGGAGAGCAGAATGGCGGGATTCAGTCCGGAGATCAGATAGGCGAAGATCGCCGTGCCGATCCATAAAAATGCGATCATATCGGAATGGCTCCTGTGTTTTATTCGATGATCATGATATAGGAATAGATCTCCTGACCGCCGTCTACCGTGTAGACCTCACAGGCGGGATCTTTTTTGCGCAGATACGAGCAGATCGCCTCGGTCTCCTCGCCGCCGGAGTCCTTGCCGCGGATCAGGATGCAGATCTCTTTTTCGGAAAGGTCCAACCGGTCGATCAACCGGCAGGCTGCCGCAAAGCGGTCGCCGTCGGCGGCAAGAATATCGTCCCCGACAAATCCGATGTATTCGCCCCTGCTGAGCGAAAGATCGCCGTTTTCGGTGTCTCTCGAACAGATAGAGACCGCCGCCGTGATCACCCCCTGCATCGCCTCCCTGAGTTCTTCTTCGATCTCGTCGGGATCCTCCGATTCGGGGTTGAACATAGACAGCGCGGCGTGTCCTTCGCCGATGCTGCGGCTTTCGACCACGCGGATCTGTGCCTTGTCGTACATCCCGGCGGCCTGCTTTGCCGCGAGGATCACGTTTCCGTTGTTCGGCAGAACGTAGATCACGTCCGCCGGTGTTTGCTCGAACGCGTCGAGAAAATCCTTCGCCGAAGGATTCATACTCTGTCCGCCGTTGATCACGACGTCCGCGCCGAGTTCGGAGAACATCTCGCGCACGCCTTCTCCCGCCGCCACCGTCACGATGCCGAACCGCTTGTGTTCTTTCGGCTTTTCGGCGCGCAGGGAAGTGTCGAGGCTGTTGTGCTGCAGCGACATATTTTCGATCTTGACCGTCAGATATTCTCCGTACTGCTGGCAGAACGCCAGCACCTTGTACGGCTCCATGGTATGTACGTGGATCTTGACGACCGAACCGTTTTTGAAGGCGACGATCGAGTTGCCGATCGCCGAAAGGTAGTCGGATATGACCGATACGTCAAAATTTTTCACGTCGGTCTTGGCGTTCTGCAGACGGAGCAGAAGCTCGGTGCAGTAGCCGAATTCGAGAACGCTGTCCTCGGTGAAGGCGTCGAGATCGACCTTGGCCGTATGCGCCGCATGCGCCGTCTCGCCGTCGATGACCTCCTTGCCTTCGAGCGCACGCTCCATGCCTTCCGAGATGCGGATCAGTCCGGCGCCTCCGGAGTCCACGACGCCGGCTTTTTTCAGCACCGCCAGCAGATCCGGCGTGCGGTCGAGCGAGCGGTTGGCCTCGGTCAGAAAGACCGAAAGATAGGCGTCCACCGTCTCGGCGTCGGCATGACAGGCGGCTTCCGTCGCCTCGCGCGCGACCGTCAGGATCGTTCCTTCGGTCGGCGTCATGACCGCGCCGTACGCGTGGCGGACGCCCTCGCGCATCGCCGCGCCGAAATCCTCCGCGTCGGCGACCTCCTTGCCCGCAAGCCCCTCGGCGATCCCGTCGAAAAGCTGGGAGAGGATCACCCCGGAGTTTCCGCGCGCCGAGAGAAGCATACCGTCCGCGATCTTTCGCGCCGCCTCTCCCACGGTGTCGGTGTCGCCGATCTCGGCGTCCGAGCCGCCGAGCATCGTCAGAAGCATATTGTCTCCCGTATCTCCGTCGGGGATCGGGAAAACGTTCAGATCATTGATCTCGTCGGCGTAGCGTTTGAGCTGCATCGCGCCGGAGGAGATCATTTTTTTATAAAGTGCCGCGTCAACGATCTGTGCCGCCATCTCTCATTCTCCTACCGCGTACGTGACTTCTTT